>JAUPVD010000241.1 GCA_030917225.1 Pseudomonadota bacterium | reverse complement strand
ATTCACCCGCGAGCAGGTTGGCAAGATCACGGTGACCGACTGGAACACCTATGTTGCAGTCGCCCGCGAGCTGGCCGGCGACGCCGTGCGCAAGCTGTCGCACGGCAAGGTGAAGGGCAAGGCCGTCAAGGTACGGGCGCTGACCGACTAGGGCGTTTCAGCGCCCGCGCAGCACGAACACCAGAACCGCGAAGAGGACGATCACGGCCAGTACCACCCACCCCAGCGAACCACCGCGCCCGGCATCGCCCTTGCCCGACAAGGGCCGGCGTGCGCGCTCGGCGGCCTCGAACAGCGCCACCCCGCAGCCCGAACAGATCGCATTCCATGGCCGTGGTGCATCGAAGGTGATGCCGCATTTCGGGCAACGGCTGAATAGCTGGCGGCTGGGTGTCGATGGCTCGTCCGCCACAGCCAGCTTGCCGGGAGGCAGCGCTGCGGGAGGCGCGGCAGGAGCCTGCTTCGCGGCCGGCGACGCTACTGCCGGCGCCACCGACGCAGTGCGCCGGACGGTGAATTCATCCTCGGGCGCATCGGCATCGGTGCGTTGCAAGATCGCCGCCAGCATGTCTTCCAGCGCCCCGCGAAATTCAGCGCCATTGCGGAAACGGTCATCCGGCTTTTTCGCCAACGCCCGCTGGAACAGGCGGTCGATCGCCGGCGGCAAAACGCCATTCAGCGTCGACGGTTCCGGGTGGGGTTCGCAGACGATGTTGTGGGCAATGGTGATCATCTCGCCGCGGAACGGCTTCGTCGCCGTCAGCATCTCGTAGAGGATGACACCCACCGAGAACAGATCGCTGCGCCCGTCGATCGGCTGGCCGGTGATCTGCTCCGGCGACATGTAGGACGGCGTGCCGAGGATGGTGCCGACCTGCGTCAGCTCGGAAGAATCCGTGCGGGCAATGCCGAAGTCGGTCACCGTCAGGTTGCCGGCCTCATCGATCATGATGTTTGCCGGCTTGATGTCGCGATGCACCACCCCGCGTTCATGAAAGAAATCGAGCGCTTCCAGCAACTGGTGCGCCAGCTCCAGCGCTTCCAGCAAGGGCCACGGTGCACGCTGTGCATTCAGGTCGCGCAGCGACTTCCCCTCGATGAACTCCATGGCCATGAAGGCCAGCTGGCTGTCCTCGCCGAACTCATAGACGGTGACCACATGCCGGTGTGACAGGCGCATGCCGGCGTTCGCCTCGCGCTTGAAGCGCTCCAGCATCTCTGCCCCGGCAGGGCCGGCAGCCATATCCTTGCGCATCGTCTTGACCGCGACACGGCGATCCAGCTCCGCGTCGTAGCCGCGATAGACAACGCCCATCGACCCCTCGCCGAGGATGCCGTCGATACGATACTTGCCAAGTGTGGCTGGAACGGTGGAATCGCTCATGGATCGAATGAAACCATCATTCCGGGGGCCGAGGGAAGCCTGACGTGCAAACATGGAGAGTCGTAGAATAGCCTTTTGACTTGCACCCTTGATCATGAAACAAGCAGTTCTGGCCATTCTTCTTGTCGGATTTTCTGCAGCAGCACAGGCGGAGTGGACAAAGGTCGGGACATCCCACCTCGATACCAATGTCTATTTCGATGCCGACACCACCCGCAGAGAGGGCAATACTGCACACGCATGGGTACTGTTCGACCTTGCGAAACCGAGACAAACCGCCCGAGGGCCCATCCACTCTTTCAAGACGCTGAATGGATTTAATTGCAAAGACGGCAAGTTCTGGTCTGTCTCGCGCATTTTCCATGCAGGCCAGATGGGAACGGGGCAGGTAGTGGACTCCTACGACACCCCCCTCACCTGGATGTCTGTCATTCCGGGCTCTGGCTTAGAAGCGATCATGCGCCATGCTTGCGGAAAGAAGTAGCCGCCATAGGGCTCCGGGTTGGTTGCCTGAATCAAGACTTGTCAATTAAGCAATACGGCTGCATTTCGGCCGAAGCCGACCGTGGGCCTCCGGTCAGTGTCCGGCGGCAAAGCGCTAGTTACCTGCCGAATGACTGGAATGACAGGGGGTTTGAGAGGTCAAGCCAATCAGGTTCTACTCGAACGTCTGATTGCGGGTTCTGTCTTCCGCAGTTTCATGGGCTCGCTGTCGGTCTATGTACGCACCGAAAACAGGCGCTTGCTCAAGGACGACTTCGGCCACCTGCCGATAGAAATTCCCCGCGACCGGCACGGGCATTTATTCGCGCTCGTTCTTTTTCCCTTTGGGGCGCCAGTACTGGCCGCAACGCCGGTAAAAATGCCATTGCCCTAGAATATGAACATATCAAATCGTTATATAATTACACTGTTGTCCAAAACAAGTTATGACGTTGGGTCATCCGTAGGTGTAGGGTGCAAGTGAATCGCCAAACCCACCAGCACCTGATCGAAGGAGACCCAACGTGAAGGCATCATGCAGCATGTTCAGCCAGATACTCAAGCTCATCCCGCGAACCGACTTCGAACGCATCGTCAAAGAGACTGGGGCGGAATATCGAAGCAAGGGGCTGTCGAGCTGGAGCCAGTTTGTCGGCATGCTGTTCTGCCAGTTGGGCCGAGCCCATTCCCTGCGCGAGATCGAAGGTGGTCTGAAGAGTTGCGAAGGCAAACTCGCCCACCTGGGTATCGAAGCGCCGGCGCGCTCGTCGCTGTCCTACGCCAACGCGCATCGCCCGTGGGAGCTTTTCGAGAAGGTGTTCTACGGGTTGTTCGAGACTGTCGCCGCCAAGGCGGTGGGGAAGAAGAAGTTCCGTTTCAAGAACAAGCTGGTCAGCATCGATTCGACCGTGATCGATCTGTGCCTCTCCATGTATGACTGGGCGAAGTTCCGGCGCACCAAAGGCGCGGTCAAGCTGCATCTGGTGCTCGACCACGATGGCTACTTGCCGTGCTTCGGCATCATCACCGACGGCAAGGTGGCGGACGTCAAGGCGGCCCATCAAATGCACTTCGCACCCAACACCATCGTCGTCGATGACCGGGGTTACAACGACTACCGGCTGTTCGCCAAATGGACGGAGGCCGACGTCTATTTCGTCACCCGGATGAAGGACAACACACTGTTCGAGGTCGTCGAGGAGCACACAGTGCCGCAGAACCGCAACATCCTCAAGGATCAGACCATCCGCTTGACCGGTACCGGCGCGCAGGAAAAGTGTCCGCACTTGCTGCGTCGGGTCGAGGCTATCCGCGAAGACACCGGCGGCATTCTCGTCTTCGTCACCAATCATCATGGCCTTGGTGCCAGCACCATCGCCGCGATCTACAAGGATCGCTGGCAGATCGAACTGTTCTTCAAAGCGCTCAAGCAGAACTTGAAGATCAAGACTTTCGTCGGCACCTCGGCCAACGCCGTCAAGACGCAGATTTGGACAGCATTGATCTCGATGTTGCTGCTGCGCTACTTGCAATTGACCTCCCGCTTCGGCTGGAGCTTGTCCAACCTCGTCGCACTCCTGCGCATGAATCTCTTCACCCACCGCGATCTGATGGCTTGGCTCGATAAACCATTCGTTACACCGCCCGACCCTCAGGACAACCCCCAGGGCGTTCTGGCATTCGCTTGATCTTGGACAGCACCCGGAGGCACGATCTTGAAAACCCGTCATGACATGTCCGAAACCCCCATCAATTCAACATGCCATCCGCGAGGTTTCGGCTATGTTGGACAGCAGTGGCCTAAAGTCATATTTATCAAGACCGCGATCACGCTGCCGGTGAAAGCTCTGTGCCCCCCTCCGTCTGTCCGGCAGGTCCGATCGTTTCTGGGTGAGGGATTCAGGCTTTCAGCTTGGCGAGCGCGTCGTGCTGGTTGTCGAAGATATGCGGGGCAAGCTCGCGCTTGGACAGCGCATCGCCAATCTGCGCGCGGGTGAAGGCGCTGGTGGTGTAGCGGGTGACGCGCGAGTAGAAGCGGGTGACGACATCCCGCACCATTTCGACATAGGTATCGAGTAGTTCTGGCGAAATGCTGAAGTTGTCGTAGTTGATGATGGCGTAAACCTTGTGCTCCAGCGATCCGAGCTTCTGCTCGATGAGCTGGCGGATGGCCTCGATGTCAGCCGCGCGGCGCAGGTTGAGGTTCTCGAAGTTGACGAAGAACAGGTTCTGCTCGGCGTTGTAGCTCAGCCGTTTATCCAGCGGCAGACTCTGCAGCTCGGCGCGCAGGCCCATCGGCGCATCGGCGAAGATGCGCGCATCCATCAGGCGTAGTTGCGGGCTGATCGTCGGGCGGAAGCTCATCTGCGCAAGAATGTCGCGCTCAAGATCGACACCCGGTGCGATTTCGATCAGCTCCAGCCCACCGTTGGTTAACTGGAACACGCAGCGTTCGGTGACGTAGAGCACGGGCTGGCCGCGTTTTCCCGCATAGGCGCCGCTGAAGGTACGGTGCTCGACTTCCTGGACGAATTTCTTCGTCTTGCCCTCGCGGAGGATCTTCAACTGGCCGT
>JAUPVD010000240.1 GCA_030917225.1 Pseudomonadota bacterium | reverse complement strand
GCCCGAAAAGGACAGTGGCAGCATCGAGCGTGAAAGGGTTTCCGGCCGTCTCGAAATCCGCAACCTCAGTTTCCGTTACCCGAACAGCGAACATGCCGTTCTCGATGACGTAGACCTTACCGTCGAGCCGGGCCAGATGGTCGCCATCGTCGGCCGATCGGGTAGCGGCAAATCGACACTGGTCGGACTGATCCCGCGCTTTTACCATCATAGCGAGGGGAAGATCCTGATCGACGGCGTCGATGTCGAGGATTACACGCTGAAGAACCTGCGCCAGCATATTGCGCTGGTCACCCAGCAAGTCGTGCTGTTCAACGACACGATTGCCGCCAACATCGCCTACGGCGATCTCGCCGACTCACCGCGCACAGACATTGAACGCGCTGCCGAAGCGGCGTTTGCCAAGGAATTCATCGACCGCCTGCCGCTGGGTTTCGATACCCTGGTTGGTGAAAACGGCGTGCTGCTTTCCGGCGGTCAGCGTCAGCGCCTGGCCATTGCCCGCGCGCTATTGAAAGACGCACCGATCCTGATTCTCGACGAGGCCACCTCAGCGCTGGATACCGAATCCGAGCGCCATATCCAGGCTGCTCTGGACGAAGTGATGAAAGGCCGGACCACGCTGGTCATCGCCCACCGTCTGTCGACCATCGAGAAGGCCGACATGATCGTGGTCATGGATCAGGGGAAAATCGTCGAACGCGGCACACACAGCCAATTGCTCGCCGCCAACGGCCACTACGCGCGGCTGCATGCTGTGCAATTCGAGGAAAAGACAGAAGATCAGGCAGACAGACAGGCGCCGGCCTGAGCGGCTTCAGGCCGGCGGCAGCTTGGCCTGCAACCAGCGCCCGAGCACCGAATTTTCCGGCCAGTTGCGCAGCAAGCGCTCGCGGTCCCGCCGCCAGGCCTTGCGATAAGCCGCCGCTGAACGATGCTGCGTAGTGGCATCCAGATCGATCAGCCAGATCCTTCCTGCATGCCACAGCAGATTGGTGGCCTTCAGGTCACCATGGCTGATCTTCAGGCGATGCAGCGTTGCAAACAGCGTGGCAATAGCTGACGCTTCTGCCGCCGGCGGCTCCTGGTCGGCAGACAAATGGTCGGACAGGCTCAACCCCGGACAGCATTCCGTCACCAGCCAGGCGCGCCGGCGCATCGGTCCAAGACGCTCCTCAATCAACGCAAGGGGCGTTGGCGTGGCAACGCCAAACAAGCCCAGGCGATGCGCCTCCCGCCACGAATGCCAAGCCCGGCTGGGCCGCCAGAAGCGCGACAGGGCATGCCCGACACTCTTCAGGTTGTAACGCTTGATCACCACCTCACGTTCATCCACCTGCACCCTGGCCACCGTGCAGGTATTGCCCGACTTGAGCCGGACACCCTTTTCCAACGCCACATCAGGATCGTGCAGCAACGGGCCAAGCCAGTCGGCGGATTCACGCCAGACAGAGGAAAAGCGCGTGGCATTTCGCTCGACCGAAAACAGCGAACAGTCACGCACGGACTTGCCGAGAAAATCCTTAAGTCGCCAGTCGCGTACCTTGTCGATGACGGCCTGAAGCTGCACTTCGTCAAAGCCGGAAATTCCACCCGCCTCGCGATAGTTAGCCAGCAGGGTAGATCGCGCCACATCCCAGGCAGCCGGCAATTGCGCCAGCAGCATTCCCAGATTATCGGCAGCCTCTGCCGCGGCCAACGGCCGACCGAAGTCCTTCACCGAATCGCCGTCGATAACCAACAAGCGGTCGGCGGTGCGCAGGAAATTGCCGAGGTGCAAATCTTCCTGCACCACTCCTGCTTGATGCATGCGTGCCAGCATGATCAACGCAGGAGAGAGAACCTTCATTGCGCCATCACTGCCTGCGGCACAGTCGCGAACATCAGACCAGGCCGTCGCCAACGACTCGGCTTCTGCATGAAAGGCGGTGAGCAGTACATGGCCGCCACCGGCCACGGCTGATGCCGCCAGAATTTCCGGCGTCGGCACACCGGCACCGTGCAGCAACGCGATGCCCGCGCGCTCCTGTTGCCAGTGCCGTTCACTGCCGTTGGCGACAAAGAGCTTGGCCAGCACGCGTGCGCCACCAAACTCCGCCTCGCCGACGATGCGCTTGCCGGGCAGCACGCGCAGCAAACGCAGCATGGTCAACAGCTGACCGTCAGCCAGAGTGATCACAAATGGCACCGCCGGTGCGCGCCCGGCAGCCCGCAATCCCGCGGCGTCGATCAGAGGTACGCTCATTCGCGCCCCGCGAAGAATTTCAGGATGCGCCGGATGCGTCGCTTATCGGCGGCCGTCAGCCGCGCATGCCCGGCATAGTCGAGAAAGAAGCGCAGCCGCTGCGTACGCGTCAATTGGTACTTCGCCACCTTGTCCAGACAGGCCAGATCCTTGACCACGCGATAGCGGAGCATCGGGCCTCGCCAGAAGCCTCCGCTCGGACAATCAATCAGGTAGACGGTAGGGCGCGTACCTTCATCGACCAGCAGGTTGCGCCACTTCAGATCGTTATGGGCAAAACCTTCGTCGTGGAGGCGACGTGCGTGACGCGCCACCTGCCGCAACACTTCAGCGACCCAGCGAGGATCGCGCAGACGAGCGTCGTTCGCATTGGCCATCGTGCCCATATCGCGCGTATCCGGTATTTCTGCCGTGATCAGCGCACCGCGCACGAAGCTGCCCCGCACACGCTCCTGTCCATAGCCAACCAGCGTCGCGGTCGGAATCCCCCACTTGCTGAAAAGCAGCAGATTTTCCCATTCCTTGACCACACGCTGCGGCGCAATCAGGCCACGCAGTCCGAACCAGCGACGCACTGCATTCTTGCCATTGCCGACATAGCGCTTGACGTAATAGCGGGTACCGTCAGCGACAACCCGTTCGACAGTGGACAAGGGCGCCTTGGCAATCCGCTCGCCGCTCACCTCGAAGGTCGACTGCAGCGAGCCGAACAACTGCTCGGCCTCACAAGCTCGAAAATCAGGATTGAAGAACCAGTCGATCACGCCGCGTCCCCCGGTGCAAATTTTTTCTGATAGCGCTTCTGCAGTCTCGCTGCCTCCCGGTCAAGATGGGCCAGCAAGCCCGCTTCCTCAGCCAATATCGTGCGCAATGGCGCATCGAAATAGGTGCGCAGGAAACGCAGGAAGTCGCGCTGCGTCAGACCGATGTCGAGTGCCGAAAAATAGAGCGAGGCCAGATCCTTGTCGCGCCAGCGGCGTGGCGTTACCGCCCGCACTTGTGCCCGATGCAGGTCGATCAGCGACAGCTTGAAAGCATCGGCAGTCGGTGCCGGGTCGAGGTGCAACAGGAAATGGCAGATGTAGAAATCGCGATGGTTAACCCCGCCTCGATGCATGCCTCGCGCCATCGCCGCCACGCGGTCGATCAACGCACGCTTCAGGCCGGGCGCCGGTGGCTGGCTCGGCCAGTCGCGACAAAAATCTTCGAGGCTGACCGTCGGTGCCAATTCCTCGGTAATGATGAAGGAGTGCTGCATCGCCGGATTGCCGCCGCGCACGCCATAGGCCACGGCACGCATGGTGGCGACACCGAGTGCCTCCAGGCGCTTGATCGCCCGCCATTCATTGCTGGCGCCAAGCACTGGCAGGCGCAGTGAAAGCAGGTTCTTGACGATCTCGCCCCAGCCGACGCCGCGGTGGATCTTGACGAAGAAACCGCAGCCGCCAACTTCGGTGCGCAGCGTGCGGCGCGCTTCG
>JAUPVD010000239.1 GCA_030917225.1 Pseudomonadota bacterium | reverse complement strand
TATGCCTACCTTCCAGGAAGTGATCCTGCGACTGCAGCAATTTTGGGACAAACAGGGCTGCGCGCTGCTGCAACCCTATGACATCGAAGTCGGTGCCGGTACCTTCCACACTGCCACCTTCCTGCGCGCGATTGGACCGGAGCCGTGGAATGCTGCCTACGTGCAGCCCTCGCGTCGGCCGAAGGATGGCCGCTACGGCGAGAACCCGAACCGCCTGCAGCACTACTACCAGTACCAGGTGGTGCTGAAACCGTCGCCCTTGAACATCCAGGAACTCTACCTGCAGTCGCTGGAAGCGCTCGGCATCAACCTCAAGGAACACGACATTCGTTTCGTCGAGGACGACTGGGAATCGCCGACGCTGGGCGCCTGGGGACTCGGCTGGGAGGTGTGGCTGGACGGCATGGAGGTGACGCAGTTCACCTACTTCCAGGAAGTCGGCTCGCTGACCTGCAAGCCGGTGCTCGGCGAAATCACCTACGGCCTCGAGCGCCTGGCGATGTACCTGCAGGGTGTCGAGAACGTTTACGACCTGGTCTGGGCCGAGGGCCCCGGCTATCGCATCACCTACGGCGACGTCTATCACCAGAACGAGGTCGAGCAGTCGAAGTACAACTTCGAGCATTCCAATGTCGAAATGCTGTTCCGCCACTTCGGCGAACACGAATCGGAAGCCAAGCGCCTGATGGCTGCTGAACTGGCCCTGCCGGCGTTCGAACAGGTGATGAAGTGCTCGCACACCTTCAACCTGCTCGATGCCCGTGGCGCCATCTCGGTGACCGAGCGCGCGGCCTACATCGGCCGCGTCCGCGCGCTGGCGCGCGAAGTCGCCCAGTCTTACTACAACTCGCGTGAAGCCCTCGGTTTTCCCATGGCGAAGTCACAAAGCGGCGATGGGGAGCGCAAATAATGAACAAGACACTGCTCGTTGAACTCCGTACCGAGGAACTGCCGCCGAAGGCGCTGGCGAAACTCGGTGAAGTCTTTTCCACCGGCGTGCATGCTGGCCTTGCCGACCGCAACCTGGTGCAGGCCGGTGGCGAATACAAATGGTTCGCCACGCCGCGTCGCCTGGCCGTGCAGATTCCGGCCGTGCTGAAGGAAGCGCCCGATGCCAAGGTGCACGAAAAGATCATGCCGGTTTCGGTGGCACTCGATGCCGCCGGCCAGCCGACGCAGGCGTTGCTGAAAAAACTTGAAGCCAAAGGCATTGCAGCGTCCGAAGTGGCGAAATTCGAAAAGCGCATGGACGGCAAATCCGAGACCTTCTTCTACGAAGCCACCGTCAAGGGCGTCAGGCTTGAAGACGTGCTCGGCACGGTGGTTGGTGATGCGTTGAAGAAGCTGCCTATACCCAAGGTCATGCGCTGGGGCGATTCCGACGTTCAGTTCGTGCGCCCGGTGCACGGCCTGGTCATGCTGCATGGCGAGCATGTCGCTGCGGGTGAAGTGCTTGGCCTGCAGAGTGGCAACACGACGCTCGGCCACCGCTTCCTTGCCGAGGGGACGATTGTCCTGGCGTCTGCGGAAGAATACGAAGGCAAGCTGGAAACCGTCGGCAAGGCGATTGTTTCCTTTGCCCGTCGTCGTGAAATGATTGCCAAGGCCTTGCAGGCCAAGGCCGATGAACTCGGTGCCAAGGTCAAGCTGATCGATGCGCTGCTCGACGAAGTGACGGCGCTGGTCGAGTGGCCGGTGATCTACGTCAGCGAATTTGAATCCGAATACCTCGAAGTGCCACAGGAATGCCTGATCCTGACGATGCAGGCGAACCAGAAGTACTTCCCGCTGTTCGATGCCGCCGGAAAACTGCAGAACCGCTTCCTGATCGTCTCGAACATGGCGGTGGCTGACCCGACCAACATCATCACCGGCAACGCCCGCGTCGTGCGGCCGCGCCTGTCGGATGCGCGCTTCTTCTTCAATCAGGATCGCAAGAACGGCTTCGTGTCGCGTGCGATGAAGCTCGGTTCCGTTGTCTATCACAACAAGCTCGGCTCGCTCGGTGATCGTGCGCAACGCCTCGGCGCTGTTGCGGCCTTCATTGGCGACAAGCTGGGTGCCGATGCAAACCTGGCGCGTAATGCCGGGCTTCTCTGCAAGGTTGACCTGCTCACCGACATGGTTGGCGAATTCCCCGAGCTGCAGGGCATCATGGGCCGCTATTACGCGGAGCACGAAGGTGCCAAGCCCGATGTTGCCGAGGCGATGGATCACCACTACCGGCCGCGCTTTGCCGGCGATGTGCTGCCCGGCAGCAATGTTTCGTGCGCAGTGGCGCTGGCTGACAAGCTCGATGCACTGGTCGGCTTCTTCGGTATCGGCCAGGTACCCACAGGCGACAAGGATCCCTTCGGTCTGCGCCGTGCCGCCCTCGGTGTTCTGCGCATCCTGATGGAAAAACCGTTGCCGCTGGATCTCGGTGAGCTGATTGCTGAAACAGCGAAGGCCTTCCCGACAGGCATGCTTTCCGCTGCTGGTTTCGAAACGCAGTTGCACGACTTCATGCTCGACCGTCTGCGTGGCTACCTGCGCGATGCGGGTCACGCCCAGGACGCCGTCGAGGCCGTGCTGTCGCAACGGCCGACGCGAATCGACCTGGTACCGGCCAAGCTTGAGGCCGTCAAGAAATTCGTTGCGCTCGACGCAGCACTGGCCTTGGCGGCGGCCAACAAGCGGATCGGCAATATTCTCAAGAAGGCTGAAGGCACCATTCCGGAACCCGACCTAGCGCTGCTGCAAGAGCCGGCAGAAAAGGCGCTGTTCGAGCGCGTGATCAAGCTGGCACCGCTGGTCAAATCGCATGTGGCCAACGGCGATTACGCCGATGCGCTGCAGGCGCTGGCCACCGTGCGTGCGGAGGTCGACAGCTTCTTCGATACGGTGATGGTCAACGTCGACGAGCCGCTGCTGCGTGCCAACCGCCTCGGCCTGCTGAAAGCGCTGTTCGATCAGCTCAACGCGGTCGCCGATATCTCGAAGCTGGCCGTATGAAACTCGTCATCCTCGATCGCGACGGCGTCATCAACTTCGACTCGGCGCACTTCATCAAGTCGCCGGCGGAGTGGAAGCCGATTCCGGGCAGCCCGGAGGCGATTGCCCGCCTCAATCAGGCCGGCTATCGCGTCGTGGTGGCGACCAACCAATCCGGCGTCGGTCGTGGCCTGTTCGACATGGATACGCTCAACGCCATTCACGACAAGATGCACAAGACTGTCGCGAGCTGCGGCGGCCGTATCGATGCCGTGTTCTTCTGCCCGCACGCGGCCGATTCGAGTTGCGATTGCCGCAAGCCCCAGCCTGGCATGTTCGAACGCATCGCGGCCTGCTACAACACTGACCTGATGAGCGTGCCAGCCATCGGCGACTCCCTGCGCGACCTGCAGGCCGCGGCCAAGGCCGGTGCATTGCCGATGCTGGTGCTCACCGGCAAGGGCGAGAAGACATTGGCCGACGGCGGCCTGCCGGAAGACACGCTGGTCTTCAAGGACCTCGCCGCAGTCGTTGACGACCTGCTCTCCTGAAAATGAACCTGCTCCGTTCCGTAGCTTTCATGCTGGGTTCCGCCCTGTGGACAATGGTCTTCGGCACGCTGGTCGTGCTCGCCATCCTTGGGCCGCTGCTGCTGCGTTTCCGCATCATCTGGTATTACCGGCGTGGCTTCATGTGGATGACCGAACATATCCTCGGCATTACCCACGAGCTGCGCGGCCGCGAGAACCTGCCGAAGGAGCCGTCGGTCATGCTTTCCAAGCATCAGTCCGCATGGGAAACCGTGGCCCTGCAGGATGTCGTTCCCGAGGGAACGTACTGTGTCTTCGTGCTGAAGAAGGAGTTGCTCAAGCTGCCATTCTTCGGTTGGGGGCTGGCGGCACTGCAGATGATCTCCATCGATCGCGCTGCCGGGCGCGAGGCGCTCAATGAAGTCGTGGTGCAGGGCGCGGACCGCCTGAAGCGCGGCTTCTGGATCATCATCTTCCCCGAGGGGACGCGCGTGGCGCCCGGGAAGACGCTGCGCTACAAACAGGGCGGCGCCTACCTCGCCTCGCATACCGGCGCCAAGGTCGTGCCGATTGCCCACAATGCGGGCGAGTGCTGGCCACGCAATGCCTTCATCAAGCGCCCCGGCCATGTCGTCATCAGCATTGGCCCGGCCATCGACACCGCCGGTCTCTCGCAGGAAGAGGTCAATACGCGCACCGAAGCCTGGATCGAGGGCGAAATGCGCCACCTTTCGCCGCACCGTTATCCGGATGCCGCTACAAAATCCTCCAGCCCAGCCGCAGCTTGAGCTGCCGCTGACCGGCGTCGTCGTGGCGGCCGGCGAGGAGCCGCGCCGGATTACGCTCGGCGACCGCATCGTCCCCTACCTGCTGCGCCGTGGTGCGCGGCGCACCATCGGGCTTTCAATCGATCATCGCGGTCTGCGTGTCGGTGCCCCGCGTCGTACGACGTTGACGGAAGTCGAAGCGCTGATCAAGCGGCACAGCGAATGGGTCGTGGAGAAGCTGGACGAGTGGCGCACACGCCGCCGCCCCGAACCGATCACCCTGCGTGAAGGAACGCGCCTTGCGTTTCTCGGCGGGGAGCTTGAGCTGCGTCTGGCGATTGGCAGCAATCGCGCCATCTGGGGGGGCGATACGCTGACGCTGTGCCTGAAATCTGGCGTGGCGCCGGGGGCGATACTTGAAAAGGCCTTGCGCGAACGTGCACGCGAACACTTCGCTTCCCGTCTGGCGCCGCTGGCCGCAGTGCTCGGTGTTACCGTGCCGGCACTGGCGCTATCGTCGGCGCGCACGCGCTGGGGCAGTTGCAGCACGAAGAGCGGCATCCGCCTCAACTGGCGACTGATCCATTTTCCCGAAGCCATCATCGATTATGTGGTGGTGCATGAATTGGCCCATCTGCGCCACATGAACCACGGCCCGCGTTTCTGGTCTCTGGTAGAGGTCGGTTGCCCCGACTATCGCGCGGTGCGTGTTGAACTGCAGCGTCTCGCAGCCCACATCCCTCACTGGTAACCCCTTCGAATTTTATGGAGCATCGCACCATGCGCATCCTGCATACCATGATCCGTGTCGGCGACCTTGATCGCTCGATCGCTTTCTACACCGACGTGCTCGGCATGAAGCTATTACGCCGCAGCGATTATCCCGACGGCCGCTTTACGCTGGCTTTCGTCGGTTATGGCCAGGAGTCGGAGACTGCCGTTCTGGAGCTGACGCACAACTGGGATACGCCGTCCTACGATCTCGGCAACGGCTTCGGCCATGTTGCACTGGCGGTGCCGGATGCCTATGCCGCCTGCGAGGCGATCCGTCAGCGCGGCGGCAAGGTGGTACGCGAAGCCGGGCCGATGAAGCACGGCAATACCGTCATTGCCTTTGTCGAAGATCCGGATGGCTACAAGATCGAACTGATTCAACGCAAGGATTGATATGGCTTTCCCGATTTTTTTTGAAGAGGTTCCCGCGTTTGTCGTACGCGATCCGTTGGCCGAGATTCTCGGTGCAGCGGAAGGTGGGCTGATCGAATACCGCTTCGCCGATGCCGTCCGCCTTGCCGGGCATTCCTGTCCGACGGTGGCCGGTGCCTGGCTGATGACGACACGTGCCTTGCGTGCCCTGTATGGCGATGCCGTTCCGGAGCGTGGCGCGGTGGCCGTGGCCTTTGGCGACGATCAGGGCAGTGGCGTTACCGGCGTCATTGCCAGCATCGCCACGCTGCTTACCGGCGCCTCGGGCATCGGTGGCTTCAAGGGTCTGGGCGGGCGCTTCTCACGCCGCGACCTGCTCAGCTTCGATGCCGCCGGGGTCGAGGATATTCGCTTCACACGGCGCGATACCGGCGCCTCGGTACAGGTAGGCCTTGATCTCTCGCACGTGCCCGGCGATTCGCGCATGGGGATGTTGCTGCCGGCATTGCTTTCCGGTACGGCGACGGTGGAGGAAAAGCAGCTTTTCGGTGAACTCTGGCAGGATCGGGTCCGTCGCATCCTTATTGATCATCACGATGATCCGCGGCTGGTGCTCATCCGCTAAGCGCCGCATCCTTGAGTGGAGCAAAGAATGGAATTGCCAAAAACACTTGCCCAACGCTTCGGCCGTCCGCCCGCTTCCCTTGATTGGAGCAAGGCAGCTCTTGTGCTTATCGACCACCAGCGCGAGTACGACGACGGCGGGCTGCCGCTTGCCGGCATCAAGCCGGCC
>JAUPVD010000238.1 GCA_030917225.1 Pseudomonadota bacterium | reverse complement strand
GACGACAAGCAACCGCATGGCTACAGCGTCGATCTTTGTCTTCTCGTTGCCAACGAGGTGGCGAAACAACTGAATATCCCCAAGCTGGACGTGCGCTGGGTGCAGCTTACTGCGCAGAACCGTTTCGACGCGCTGAGATCGGGTGAAATCGACCTGGAATGCGGCAACACCACGCAGACGCTTTCCCGCCGCGCCGATTTCGATTTCAGCGTGATGACCTTCATCGATGGCGCCGGCCTGCTTTTCCGCAAAGGCGAAGCGCCGGCCTCGGTGGACGACATCAAGGGCCAGCGGGTTGCCGTCGTACGCGGCACGACCACTGAAAAGACGCTGGAGGATCTGGTCAATGCGGCGAAGATCGGTGTTCGCCTGATCAAGGTCGAGGACCACGACGATGCGCTGGCCGCTTTGCGCGACAAGACCGCCACCGCCTATGCCGCCGACCGTACCGTGCTGATCTCGACCGCGCTGGTGCGCGGCAAGGGTGACGCCTTTACCGTGTCCGATGTCCAGTTCAGCTACGAGCCTTATGGCCTGACGATGCGTCGGGATGCCGATTTCCGCCTGGTTGTCGATCGCACGCTGTCCCGCCTCTATCGCAGCGGCGAAATCGGCCCGATCCTGAAGCGCTGGTTCGAACCGCTCGGCAACCCCGGTGAGGTGCTGAAGTCGATGTTCATGCTCAACGGTCTGCCGGAGTAGTAGAAACATCCCCCGTCATTCCGGCGAAAGCCGGAATCCAGCAATGACCGCCAAGCTGTGCTCAAACGCCATTGCTGGACCCCGGTCCGGGCAAAGCCCGGCCTGACCTGCGCTTGTCGAGGGGCCGGGGTGACGGGGGCTGCTTAATTCACGATGTTGAACACCGTCTCCGTCTCCTCGTCCCACCCATCCCACAGGTAGTCATTGGCCTTGCCGTCGGCGATCAGGCGCAGGGCGTAGTTGACCTGTTCCTTGTAGAAATCGCAGAAGGCGCCGATCTTGTCCATGCCGCCGTTCATCTCGGCCGCTTCGGCCGGACACGGCGAGCCGCAGAAATGGCGGATGGCGCACGAACCGCAGGGGTCGAAGGTATCGACATCGCGGGTGATCACCGGGCGGAAGGCTTCTGATTTCAGCGCTGCCTCGACACCGTCGGTGAGCAGGTTGCCGCCGTTGAAGCGCGGCAGGCCGATGAACTCGCTGCACGGGTAGAGGCCGCCGTCGGCCGCCAGCGCGAAGAAGGCGCGACCGCCGCCGCAGGGCGAGATGTCGCACATCAGCCGGCGTGCGGTCGGTGCCAGGATCGCCAGCAGGATGTTGGCGAAGTTGGCGACCATCAGCTTGCGCCCGGTTTCCTGGTACAGCTCATGCGTGCGGTCGAGCGCGGCGAAGAAGGCCTTGGCCATGTCGCCGTCGGCCGGCTTGACGCCGCGCGCGCCGGGCAGCGTGCAGCGCACGGTGTTGAGCATGCAGGTCGGCACCTCGGCGGCATGGAACAGCTCGACCATGCGCGTGAGATACGGCAGGTTCTCGGTGCTGCAGGTGGTGATCACGCTCCACGAGCCGTAGCCGCGCAGCTTCTCCATGGCCCGCAGGACCTTGTCGTGCACGCTCTTGCCGCCCCAGGTCAGGCGTGTGGCGTCGGTGATGTTGGCTACCGGGCCGTCGAGCGAGAGGCCGATGCTGACGTTGCGCGAGGTCAGGAACTCGATCGCGGCGTCGTCAAGCAGCGTGCCGTTGGTCTGCACGCCGAAGGCAAAGTCGTCGGCGTATTGATCGATGGCGGCGAAGACCGCATCGCGGTTCATCAGCGGTTCGGCGCCGTGGAAAATGGCGCGCGGTTTGCGATCCGCGTCACCCATCACTGAACGGAAATAGGTGTGCAACGCACCCAGCGAATCGACCAGCGTTTTCTGCGGCATGTGCGTGCCGCTGCTGCGCTGTTCGCCCGGCAGGTAGCAGTAGGTGCAGTTGAGGTTGCAGCGTTCGGTCGGGTTGAGATAGACGCCGGAAGGCTTCAGCTCGAAGCGCAGGGCATGCAGCTCGCGCTTGAGGCGGTCATATTCCTTGCCATAGGCCTCCAGTAGCGGGCCGCCGGTCAGCGACTCGGCGACGCGGTTCTTGTCGACCAGCGCCCAGAAGGCGGTATCGGGGTCGGTGACGGCGGCGTAGACGGCGTGGCCGATGTCCACGGGGATCAGCGCCGGACCCGTGCGTTTTTGTGCAGGAGCCCGGCTCATTGTTGCGGCAACAGTCATGTTTACTTGGCCGCCTTCTTGTCCATCAGCACATAGTGCGAAAGGCCGATGCCGTCCGGGTTGCAGCTCTTGCGGATGGCGATGGTCGGGGCCACTGTCTCCGGTTTGGCCGTGTTGGTTTGAGCCTGAACCGGTTGTTGTGCTTGAATGGTCTGCGTCATGATCATTTCCTCGAATCAAAAGTAGAAAAACAAAAAGGGCCCCGGCTAACCACACGCTTGCGCATGCAGTTAGCCGGAGCCCTTGCCTTGGCTCCTTGCTTGGCATCGATTCGTCTTCTGGCTTCCGGATCAGCCGAAGCGCTGCGCCTTCCCTGCGAGGTATGCCTCACAAGTGGCTGGTCTGGCGACCATGCAGTCTTCGTCCCCGGTTACAGCGGCGGGCCCGCCACGGATTCGCACCGTGTTCCGTATTTCGATTCCAACAGGAGGGCGGATTCTCTCAAACCACCGGGGAGCGGGTCAAGCTTGCTAAAGGCCTAGTTCCTGCCACATCGAGTCGACGCGCTTCTTGACAGCGTCATCCATCACAATCGGCGTTCCCCATTCGCGAGTGGTTTCACCCGGCCACTTGTTGGTCGCATCCAGCCCCATTTT
>JAUPVD010000237.1 GCA_030917225.1 Pseudomonadota bacterium | reverse complement strand
GCGCATACAACCCCGGCGCGATGAACGCCCAGATTTGATAGAGGATCACGGGAAGCGCCGCAATGAAGGCGACCAGCATGGTCACCTTGATCGGCACCATGAACGGGGTGATCACCCCGATGGCTACCATCTTGGTGCCTTCCGGCAAGGCTTGCGTCAGCGGCAAGGCTAGCAGGTCGTAGATTTCCCCGGGCCCGGGATAGAGGCAGAGGCCAAGAAAAACCACGCCGACCGCGATCAATGCGCGCACCAGGCGGTCGCGCAGTTCGACCAGATGCGAGATGAAGGAATCTTCGGCTTGGCTCATGAATACCTGGCGTTCAGACCTTCGCAGCCGGTGACGGCTCGACGGCGGGGGCAGGGGCTTGCATCACGGCAGGGGAAGCCGCAGCCTCCGGCAAGCTGGCAAGCTCGGTCGCGACGCTGGCCACCGGCTCGGTGACTGTCTGCGCCGCCTCGTTCAGGCCGGCCTGCGCCGTCTGCAACTCGGTCGTGACGCTGCGCTCGATGCTGCGTGCCGAATCTTCGACCTGCGCCTGCAGCTTCTTCAGTTCCTCAAGCTGCATTTCGCGATTGATGTCGGATTTCACATCATTGACGTAGCGCTGCAGGCGGCCGAGCAGCACACCGGCCGTGCGCGCCACCTTGGGCAGGCGCTCGGGGCCGAGCACAACCAGCGCCACGATGGCGATGACCACCATTTCGGAGAAACCGATATCGAACATTGAATTTTGGGAAAGTTGGAAGCAAGACCCCGATCAACGGCAAGCCGCGCCAAGCCAGCGCGACTCGCAGCGAATTCAGGACTTGGTCTTTTCCTTGACCTCGCCCTCGATGGTCTGGCCAGTGGCGCCGACCTGCTGTGCCGGTGCAGCGTCCGCCGGCTTGTCGGCTTCTTTCATGCCGTCCTTGAAGCCCTTGACCGCGCCGCCAAGATCCTTGCCGACGTTGGTCAGCTTCTTGGTGCCGAAGATGAGAACGATGATGACCAGAACGATCAGCCAGTGCCAGATGCTAAAGCTACCCATGGTGTTTGTCTCCTTAGATTCCTTGAATTTTTTTCAGCATCGGCCCGACCGGTTCCGGCCCGCCGACGATGTGGATGTGCAGATGCGGCACTTCCTGGTGCCCGATCCGCCCGGTGTTGATGATGACGCGGAAGCCATCCGGGCTTCCCTGCTCGGTCGCCAGCCGGTTGGCAACGACCAGCATCTTGCCGAGTACCGGCGTATCAGCCTCGGTGACATGCGCCAGCGATTCGATGTGCTTCTTCGGGATCACCAGGATGTGCACCGGGCGCGCCGGGCTGATATCGTTGAAGGCGAGGATATCCTCGTCTTCGTAGACCTTCTTCGATGGGATCTCGCCGGCAACGATGCGACAGAAGAGGCAGCTCACTTCGCCGTCCTTGCTTTCTTCTCATCGACACCCGAGATGCCCTCGCGGCGGCGCATTTCCTGCAGTACGTCGTCGATCGACAGGCCGTTGAAGGCCAGCAGCACCATCACGTGATAGAGCACGTCGGTCGATTCCCAGACCACGTGCAGCTTGTTGCCTTCCTTGCCGGCCATGATCAGTTCGGCGCATTCCTCGCCGATCTTCTTCAGGATCGAGTCCGGGCCCTTGGCGAACAGTTGCGCCGTGTAGGAACTTTCCGGGTCGGCATTGCGGCGTTCGACCAGCGTTTCCGACAGGCGGTGCAGTACATCGTGCGTGTTGTGCATCATTTTGCGTAGATATCCTTAGGGTCTTTGAGAACCGGGTCGACGGGCACCCACTGCCCGCCCTGCAACTCGTGGAAAAAACAGCTGGCACGGCCGGTGTGGCAGGCAATGCCACCTTCCTGCTCGATTGCCAGCAGAATCACGTCGCCATCGCAGTCGGTGCGCACGGCGCTGACCTTCTGGAAATGCCCGGATTCTTCTCCCTTGCGCCAGAGGCGATTACGAGAGCGCGACCAGTATACAGCGTTGCCGGTGCGTACCGTCTCTTCCAGCGCCTCGCGATTCATCCAGGCGAACATCAGCACCCGGCCACTTTCTGCATCCTGGGCGATGGCCGGCATCAGGCCGTTTTCGTCCCAGCCGATAGCCTCCAGCCACGGACGACTGGTATCCAGATCACTCACAGCCGGACCTCGATGCCGCGCTCGCGCATGCGTTCCTTGGCCTGGCGCACGGTGTATTCGCCGAAATGGAAGATCGAGGCGGCCAGCACGGCATCGGCATGGCCTTCGGAGACGCCGTCGGCCAGATGGTCGAGGTTGCCGACACCGCCCGAGGCGATGACCGGAATATCGACGGCATCGGCCACGGCACGCGTCAGCGCCAGATCGAAACCGGCCTTGGTGCCATCGCGGTCCATGCTGGTCAGCAGGATTTCACCGGCACCGAGTTGCTGCACCTTGCGCGCCCATTCGATGGCGCACATGCCCGTTCCATTGCGTCCGCCGTGAGTGAATACTTCCCAGCGGCCCGGCGCGCTCTGCTTGGCGTCGATGGCGACAACGATGCACTGGTTGCCGACCTTGGCCGAGGCTTCCGCCACCAGATCCGGGTTCTGGACCGCCGCGGTATTCATGCTCACCTTGTCGGCGCCGGCATTGAGCAGGCGGCGCACGTCGGCGATGGCGCGCACGCCGCCACCGACGGTCAGTGGAATGAAGACCTGCTCGGCGCAGGCTTCGACGATGTGCAGGATTATGTCGCGCTGGTCCGAAGACGCCGTGATGTCGAGGAAGGTCACTTCGTCGGCGCCCTGCGCGTCGTAGCGGCGGGCGATTTCGACCGGGTCACCGGCATCGCGCAGATCGACGAAGTTGGTGCCCTTGACGACGCGACCAGCAGTCACGTCGAGGCAGGGAATGATTCTTTTGGCGAGCATCGGGGCTTACTTCTTCCCCAGTTCGTCGGCGAGTTTCTGGGCCTTGGCGAAATCGAGCGAACCGTCGTAAACAGCGCGACCGGCG
>JAUPVD010000236.1 GCA_030917225.1 Pseudomonadota bacterium | reverse complement strand
TGCTGAATTTGAGTCATTCAATGACGCATGAGGTGAGAATTGATGGAAACTCACTACTTATTTCATTGGCTTCAACAGCTGTGGAAGCAAAGGATGGCGGACGGGTGACGCATTTCTCCGAGCAGAAAATGATGGGCTCGCGGCATGCGATTAGAGATGTTGGTTTCCGTCGTGGAAAGGATGGAGAAGGGAAGGTCACGGTCGATCTGAGTGATGCGAATACAGGAATTGATATTCGCCAGCAGGGATCGACGCTGCTGGTGGATTTTGCAAAAACTGCAGTGCCCGATCAGCTTCGGAAGCGGCTAGACGTTACCGATTTCGCGACCCCGGTGACGTCTGTGACGACTTCGCAGCAGGGTGACAATGCGCGGGTCACCATTGCGCCAAAGGGTTTATGGGAGCACAACGCCTACCAAACCGAAACGCAGTTCGTAATTGAAGTCAAGCCGATCATCGAAAATCCAAATAAGTTAGTACAGGGGTCGCGCGGTGGTTATCAGGGCGAAAAACTTTCGCTCAACTTTCAGAATGTCGATGTACGTCGGTTGTTGCAGGTAATTGGTGAATTTACCGGTATGAACATGGTTGTCAGCGACACTGTTGGGGGAAATCTAACCCTTATTCTGAAGGATGTGCCTTGGGATCAGGCGCTCGATATCATTCTGCAACAGCGCGGGCTCGATATGCGCAAAAACGGGAACGTGATTCTCATCGCGCCACGAGAAGAGATCGCAACAAAAGAAAAGCTGGAATTCGAATCTCGGCAGCAGATCGGTGACCTGGAGCCAGTACTAACTGAGAATTTTCAGCTAAATTACCAAAAAGCGGAAGCGGTGCAGAAACTACTCACGGACGCAAATCAGCGAATGCTCTCGAAGCGGGGGAGCGCCGTGGTCGATACGAGAACAAATATGCTTTTCGTGCAGGATACGCCTTCTCGCTTGGAAGATGTTCGCGCCCTGATCGCAAAAATCGATGTGCCGGTGCGTCAAGTACTAATTGAAGCCAGAATCGTTGAGGCATCCGATAGTTTTAGTAAGGATATGGGGGTGCGACTTGGGTGGCATCAGCTCACGCCGTGGAATCTTAAGCAGAACAATAGCGCTCAAACGGTTCTCGGCGGAGGGCTCAGGGATACTGGATACCACACTGGACAGGCTGCGACGATCCCAGATTTTCTGGCGGACTCTTTGGGGGTAAACATGCCGGCAAATCCGCGTTCCGGCAATGCGGGTCAAGCATCAATGATCCTCTTCAACTCTAATGCGACTAAATTTATCAACTTGGAGGTGTCCGCGCTTGAAGCTGATGGCCGTGGCAAGGTCGTTTCAAGCCCACGTGTTGTCACCGCAGACCAAGTTGAAGCCTTGATCGAGCAGGGGGTTGAAATCCCTTACCAGCAGGCTACTTCGTCCGGTGCGACCTCCGTATCTTTCAGAAAGGCCAATCTGGCGTTGAAAGTGAAGCCGCAAATCACTCCAGATGGCAAAATCACGATGACCCTTGACGTCAATAAAGATACGCCGAATACCCGTCTGACGACGGGGGCAGGCGTCGCCATCGATACCAAGCACGTCAAGACAGAAGTGTTGGTCGAGAACGGTGGGACGGTTGTCATCGGGGGTATCTATCAGCAGGAGACGCGCGAAACGACGAACAGGATTCCTGTACTCGGTGAGCTTCCTTATCTAGGATGGCTGTTCCGCAATACTCAGAAACAGGACGACAAGACGGAACTGCTGGTCTTCATTACCCCGAAGATCATCAGCGACAGCATGGCTGTTCGATAAGGTGTAGGTTCTTGCTGAACAAAGGCCGGCTTAGCCGGCCTTTGTGTTTTCTGATACGGTAAAATCGGCACGTGCAAGAAAACCCAAAAAATATTTATCTGGTTGGCCTCATGGGGGCCGGCAAAACCACCATAGGCAAAGTGTTGGCACGCCGCTTGGGTTGGCGCTTTGTCGACTCGGATCAGGAAATCGAGGCGCGAACGGGCGTCAGTATCCCAACGATTTTCGAGATCGAAGGCGAGGCGGGGTTTCGTCGACGCGAATGCTCGATCATTCGGGAATTGACCACTTTGCAGAATATTGTTATGGCCACTGGTGGCGGTGTCGTGCTTGCACCAGAAAACCGAGAATGTCTGCGTAGCAATGGAATGGTGGTGTATCTCGATGTGTCGCCAAATCAGTTGTATGAACGAACCCGGCGGGACAAGAATCGCCCATTGTTGCAGGTTGAAAATCCGCTGCAACGGCTGCAGGCACTGCATAGCGAAAGGGCGCCACTCTACCGTGAGGTCGCCGATTTAGTGATTGATGGCAATCGTACGAATGCACCGTCGGTCGTTCAGGCACTCCTCAAGGAGTACGAAAACAGATGCAATCATTGACGGTCGAGCTTGCAGAGCGTTCCTATCCGATACATATCGGTCGCGGCCTGCTAGATATGCCGCAGTTGCTGGCGGGGTCTTTGCAGCGCAAGAAAGCTGTCGTGGTCACGAACACAACAGTTGCCCCCCTCTATCTCGACCGGTTGCTTGTCAACCTGCAGAGCATTGGCGTCCAGGTTGTCAGTGCCGTGCTCCCCGATGGAGAGCGTTACAAAGACTGGCAAACACTCAATCAGATTTTCGATGTCTTGCTGGGGAGTCGTTGCGAACGCTCAACGACGCTTATTGCCCTTGGTGGTGGTGTCATTGGGGATATGGGGGGATTTGCTGCGGCGTGCTATCAGCGAGGAATGCCTTTCATCCAGATCCCGACTACGTTGTTGTCTCAGGTGGACTCGTCGGTTGGGGGAAAGACTGCCATCAATCATCCGCTCGGCAAAAACATGATCGGGGCGTTCTATCAGCCAAGGCTGGTAATCGCCGACACCGATACGCTGAATACATTACCTGACCGTGAATTGTCGGCCGGGCTCGCCGAGGTGATCAAGTATGGCCTGATTCGCGATCTGCCATTTCTCGAATGGCTGGAGTTGAATCTTGAACGCTTGCTTGCACGCGACCCGGAAGCGTTGGCTTATGCCATACATCGGTCCTGTGCCAACAAGGCGGAGGTTGTTGCTGCCGATGAGCGCGAAGCAGGTGATCGTGCTCTATTGAATCTCGGTCATACCTTCGGCCATGCCATAGAAACCGGCATGGGCTACGGTGAATGGTTGCACGGGGAGGCAGTGGCGGCAGGGACGATGATGGCTGCAGAACTTTCTGCCGCGTTTGGGTGGCTTACCCATTCCGATGTCGCCCGTATCGAAGCGCTTTTACAGCGCGCCAGGTTGCCGGTCGTAGGTGCCGAACTGCCAGTCGAACGCTACCTTGATTTGATGAGTCACGACAAAAAGGTAGAAGACGGGCGTCTCAGGCTTGTGCTGCTCGAAGCCGTCGGGAAGGCCGTCCTGAGCGACAAGGCAAGCGAAGCGCAGATCATGTCGGCCATTGCAAGACGACTGCCCAATGCGTGACCTTGCTGTCCATGCCGCCAACGATGCGGCAACCCGTGGCAGGCGCCATGTCGAGTCGCGGCCTTCAATGCGCAGCGACTTTCAGCGTGATCGTGATCGAATCATCCACTCGACCGCATTTCGCCGGCTGGAATACAAGACGCAGGTCTTCGTCAATCACGAAGGCGATCTATTCCGTACCCGCCTGACCCACAGCATCGAAGTCGCCCAGATCGCCCGCGGCATTTGTCGGGTGCTCCGCCTCAACGAAGACCTGGCCGAAGCGGTCGCTCTGGCGCACGATCTCGGGCACACCCCGTTCGGGCATGCCGGCCAGGATGCCTTGCATGCCTGCATGCGTGATCATGGTGGTTTCGAGCACAACCTGCAGAGCCTGCGGATTGTCGATAAGCTTGAGGAGCGCTACGCGGCCTTCGACGGACTCAACCTCTGCTTCGAAACGCGCGAAGGAATCGTTAAACACTGCTCCCTCGAAAACGCCCGTCAACTCGGTGATGTCGGTCAGCGTTTCCTGTCGGGTGGTCAGCCTTCCCTCGAAGCTCAGGTCTGCAATCTTGCTGACGAGATTGCCTACAACAACCATGATGTGGACGATGGGCTGCGTTCCGGCCTGATCACCCTCGACCAGTTGCGTGAAGTGCGACTGTTTGCACGCCACGCGGCGGCGGCAGAGGCAGAGCACCCGGGGCTGGCCGGCCGCCGCCTGATTCACGAGACGGTTCGGCGGATGATCAATGCCCTCGTCTGCGACCTGGTCGAAACGACCGCCAAAAACGTTGCCGCTCACGTGCCGAGCAGTATTGACGAGCTTCGTCTTTGCCCCCCACTCGCCGGATTCTCGCCCGCTCTGCTCGACGAGAATCGCGAAATGAAGCGTTTCCTGCGCACCCAGCTCTATCGCCACTATCAGGTGCTGCGCATGACCAACAAGGCGAAGCGGATTATCGAGGATCTTTTTTCCGCATTCCTGAGCGACCCGCGCCTGCTGCCGCCGCAGTATCTAAATGCCGAAAACCAACCGCGCGCAGTAGCCGATTACGTGGCCGGAATGACTGACCGCTACGCCATGAGGGAGCATCGACGGCTTTTTGCTGTCGGAGAAATCTGATACCGGCACCCCAAGGGCACCTGAGACATTGGCCGCTCCGCCGGCGGGGCGCTTTCAGCGCGCCACTTTGGTGCGCCGCAACACCTTGAACCCGCACGGGTTTCCCTGTATATTCCTCAGTCGCCCCAAATTTTTGCAAGCCGGCACCGAGCCGGCTTTTTTGACGTCTGGCGCGTCTTCCAAAGCCGCGCCACGCCTTGTTTTGTGAGGAATCAAGCGTGATGGATCCGGCAGCACAGCTGGCAGTACCCCAACGGCAGGGCTTGTACGACCCCGCCAACGAACACGACGCCTGTGGCGTGGGTTTCGTTGCCCACGTCAAAGGCAATAAAACCCATGCCATCGTCGAGCAAGGCCTGCTGATCCTGAAGAATCTGGATCACCGGGGCGCTGTCGGCGCGGATGCGCTGATGGGCGACGGTGCCGGCATCCTCATTCAATTGCCGGATGCATTCTTCCGCGAAGAAATGGCCAAGCAGGGCGTGAATCTGCCGCCGGCCGGCGAATACGGCGTCGGCATGTGCTTCCTGCCGCAGGAGAGCGCCAGTCGCGTTGCCTGCGAAGAGGAAATCGAGCGTGCCGTGCGCGCCGAAGGCCAGGTCCTGCTCGGCTGGCGTGACGTGCCGGTGTCGCGCACGATGCCGATGTCGCCGACGGTCAAGAAGAACGAGCCGGTTATTCGCCAGGTCTTCGTTGGCCGCGGTCCGGACGTGTTCGTTACCGATGCGCTCGAGCGCAAGCTCTACGTCATCCGTCGCGCCTCGGCCAACGCCATCAAGGCGCTGAGACTCGCGCACAGCAAGGAGTTCTACGTCACCTCGCTGTCGGCACGTACCATCGTCTACAAGGGGCTGCTGCTGGCTGACCAGGTTGGCGAGTATTTCCTCGACCTGCAGGATCCGCGCTGCGTATCGGCGCTGGCGCTGGTGCACCAGCGTTTCTCGACCAACACCTTCCCCAGCTGGCACCTCGCCCACCCGTTCCGCATGATTGCGCACAACGGCGAAATCAATACGCTGCAAGGCAACGTTAACTGGTTCAAGGCACGCGAACAGGCGATCTCCTCGCCAATCCTTGGCGACGACCTGAACAAGATCTGGCCGCTGCATTACCCCGGCCAGTCCGACTCGGCCTCGTTCGACAACGCGCTCGAACTGCTGGTCATGGGCGGCTACTCGCTGGCCCAGGCCATGATGCTGATGATCCCGGAAGCCTGGGAAAAGCACACCACCATGGACGAGAAGCGTCGCGCCTTCTACGAATACCACGCGGCGATGATGGAGCCGTGGGACGGCCCCGCCGCAGTCGCCTTCACCGACGGCCGCCAGATCGGCGCCACCCTCGACCGCAACGGCCTGCGCCCGGCGCGCTACCTGATCACCGACGACGACCTCGTGGTGATGGCCTCCGAGTCCGGCGTGCTGCCCATCCCCGACAGCAAGATCGTCAAGAAGTGGCGCCTGCAGCCGGGCAAGATGTTCCTGATCGACATGGAGCAGGGCCGCATCATCGGCGACCAGGAGATCAAGGAGTCCCTCGCCCACGCGCGCCCCTACGCCGACTGGCTGCGCCGCATCAACATCAAGCTCGACACCCTCGAGGCCCCGGCCGTGCTCGACACCGCAGCCGCCGACGAGCGCGTCGCGCCGCTGCTCGACCGCCAGCAGGCCTTCGGCTACACCCAGGAGGACATCAAGTTAATCCTCGAGCCGATGGGCAAGGCGGGCGAGGAGGGCACCGGCTCGATGGGCAACGACTCGCCGCTGGCGGT
>JAUPVD010000235.1 GCA_030917225.1 Pseudomonadota bacterium | reverse complement strand
TGCTCTTCCGATCTTGGGCGCGGCGTTCGGTAGCGGCCAACTGCGCCCGAGCCGCGTCGGCGCGTGCGCGGGCGGCTTCGCGCTCGCCTGCGAGGCGGGCACGTTCCAATGCCATCTGCGCCTGAAGTTCGACCGCCTCGGCGCGGGCCGAGGCGACGCGAGCATCGTGGCGGGGACCGGCACCGAAGGGGATGCGCACACCGACCGTGAAGGTCTGCTGGTAGGACTCGCCATACGTGCCCCGGTCGCGGGTGGCGGCAATGGTGAGTTCGGGGCTGGCGCGAGACTGCGTGGCCGCGAGCACAGCCACGCCGTCTGCGACGACGGAGCGGTCCTTCAACGAGAGCAGTTCGGCATGCGTCTCCAGGCCGTCCGCAGCACTGGGCATTGTGGACGGCTCGGGTTCGGCGCTGGGCGGCTGGCTGGGTGCGGCAGCGCCTGGCATGTCGACGAGTGGACGAAGCTGCTGCCAGGCAGCCGAGAGCGAACCTTCAGCTTGCGCCACGGCGGCTTCGGCCGCTGCCACGGCGCCGTCGGCCTGATGCTGGTCGGCACGGGCCAAATCACCGGCCTTCAGACGCTTGCCGACATCGGCCGCGATGCGGCGAACGTTGTCGAGCTGGCCGCGCGCGGCATCGAGTTCCACGCGGGCGCGCTGCCACGTCCACCAGCCCTCGCGGACGGTGGCTGCCACGCGCAGTTGGGCCGCCGTGGTGCGGCTCTCCATGGCACGCCCTTCGGCATCGGCCAGGGCCTGGCTGCGGCCGCGTTCGCCCGGCAGCCACAACGGGATCGCCACGCCGATCTCGTACTCGCGGGTACCGAGGTTGCGGTTCAGGCGGTCCGTCTTGGTGGACAGCTCCATCGCCACCGGTTCGGGCGTCAACGATCGGGCCGCCTGCTGCTGCGCGCGTGCCGCGTCGCGTCGCGCCGTCAACGCTTGGGCTTCGGGCTGCCGCGCCCAGGCGGCTTCGAAGGCCGCACGCAGCGTGGGCCGGTCCTGAACGGTGGGCGTTGCCGCAGTTTGCGCGTGCGCCTCGATCAGAGCGCCGGTCAGTGCAGCGGCGAGTGCCAGGGTCAGGGTGGCGCGGGCGGGGTGTTGCCACCGCCCGGCAGCCAGGAATCTTCTTCGGTGCATCCGATGCTCCAGTGTTGAAAACAACCCACGGGAGATCGGCAAGGGGCGACGCTGAGCAACTCAGAGTCGGATCGGGCCTGGCACGGCGCCACTGACACGAACGTCAACTGGCGCGCACTCAGGCGCGAACGGGCTTCAGAAAGGGAAGAGACCCGCCTCGCCGATCAGGCGAGGGGCAGCCACTGAGGGCGTTCGGGCGGGCTTTGCGCGAGGGTGCGCACGATGCCTTCGACAGGCGTCACGGGGTGTGACGCCAGGGCCAGCGGCGACGTGTCGCCCAAGGGAGCGGGCATGCTGGCACAGGTGCCGTGGCAATGGCCGCAGTCGAAGTCGAAACCGGCAGGCGCCTTCTGGTCCGCCGGCGCGCTGTCCTGGTCGGCCTTGGCCTGGTCCGCGTGCCGGTGCTCGTGGTGGCCCAGGTGCTCGGCGTGCTGACCGGTTTCGTGCCCGCAATACGCCGCCACGGCCGCCCAGCTGAACTGGAGCGGCAGCAGGGCGAGCATGAGGATCGCGAACCAACGGCGCATGAAAAGAGTCTAGCAGCTACAGAGTTTGAGACGGGTCCGCAGGGCTGATCGCCGTGACCGGCATCACCACTTTTCGGCGCGAATGCGCCGAACCTGAGCATTCATGCGGTGGCGGATGACCCGCGTATACAGCCAGCGCTTGAGCCCGGAGAGGTTCGAGCCGTGGCGCGCATAGAACTCGTCCGGGCTGTCGAACACGCCGAAGTCGTCAGCGATCCCGTCCTTCTGGATGTACGTGTCCTGTCCGCGCCATTCAACGCCAGGCGCCGACAGGTCGGGCGTGGCCGCGCCGTAGCCGCAGAACCGCTGCCGACCCGGGAAGCGCCGCTGCAGGCTGGCCAGGTAGGGTGCGTCGAGGATGAAGCCTTCCAGGTTGACCCAACGGCCTTCGAAGGCCACTTCGACCCAACTGTGGATGATGCGTCGCGGCGCCAGCACGTAGGCCAGCCCCGTGATCGCGCCCTTCTGCAGCGGCTTGTCGATGGTGAAACCATGGAAGCGGCAGGCAATGCCCACGGCGCGCATCAACGCCATCAGCAGCGTGGCCTTGGTGTTGCACTGGCCAATGCCATCGGCCATCACCGCCGATGCGGGCAACTCGTCGCCAGCGTTGTAGCCGAAGGCGATCTCGTTGCGCACGAAGTCGTACACGGCGCCGATGCGTTCAAAGGTCGGCAGCTGTCGCCAACCGCGCTCCTCGACCACCGCTTCGATGGCAGGGTGTGTGAAATCGAGCAGCCTCGTCGGCTGCAGCAGTCTGGGTTGTGCATCCATGGTCGTCTCAGCTTCGTTCGGAGGTGCGCATCAGCCGCAGGCCGTTGAAGACCACCAGCAGGCTGGCGCCCATGTCGGCGAACACGGCCATCCACCTGCTGGCGTTGTCGAACAGCGCCAGGAGGAGGAACACGGCCTTGATGCCCAGAGCGAGCACGATGTTCTGCCACAGCACTGCGTGCGTGCGTTGCGACAGGCGCACCGTCTCGGCGATGCGCTGCAGGTCGTCGTTCATCACCACCACGTCCGCGGCTTCCATCGCGATGTCGGTGCCGGCCGCGCCCATGGCCACGCCGATGTCGGCCTGCGCCAGTGCTGGTGCGTCGTTGATGCCGTCGCCGGTCATCGCCGTTGCGCCGTACTGCTTCTGCATCGCCTGGATCGCTGCGAGCTTGTCCTCGGGCAGCAGGTTGCCGCGGATGTCCGTCAGACCGGCCTCGCGGCCGATGGCCTCGGCAGTGGCCTGGTTGTCACCGGTCAGCATCACCGGCGTGATGCCCATGGCCTTCAGCTCGCCGATGGCGGCGGCCGACGAGGGCTTGATCGTGTCGGCCACCGCAAAGAGTGCCAGCACCCCGGACGCAGTGGCCAGCAGGCTGACCGTGCGGCCCGCCGCTTCATGGCGATGAAGCACGGCCTCGATCTCGGCGGAGCACTGCCCGCGCACCTCGATCAGGCGGTGGTTGCCAAGCACGTAGCGCTGGCCGCCGATGTCGGCCTCGATGCCGCGGCCGGACAGCGCAGAGAAGTTGCGCGCCTCGACACTGTTCGGCCTGAGGCCGGCGGCGATGGCCCGCGACACCGGGTGGTCGGAGTGAGTTGCCAGCGTGGCCGCGATGTGTTCGGCCTGCGACTTGGGCAGGCTGCCGGTCAGCATCTCCCACTCGACGAGGCGCGGCTTGCCCTCGGTGATGGTGCCGGTCTTGTCGAGCGCGACAGCTTTGATCAGGCGCGCCTGCTCCAGGTGAACACCCCCTTTGATCAGGATGCCCCGCTTGGCCGCCGACGCTAGGCCGCTGACGACGGTGACAGGCGTCGAGATCACAAGGGCGCACGGGCAGGCGATGACCAGCAGCACC
>JAUPVD010000234.1 GCA_030917225.1 Pseudomonadota bacterium | reverse complement strand
ACCAATCAAGCTGTCAATCTTGTTCTGCGGCTTGCTACCCTTGGATTTTCCAAACATCGATACACCTCCAGTTAGAGGTTGATGGTCTGCCGGGCACGTACCACACCTTCATGGAGAATGCGGGCCTCGACACTTTTCAATACGGCTCCCGCAGGAACCGGCAACAGTCCTTCAGCTCGCTGGAAATGCTTTACTTCCAGCTTATAGCGCTGCCTGTCCAAATCGCTATCGAAGGGGATGCTGATCATAGCATCTTTGCCCCCCTGCTGCACTTTCAGGACAAATTGCAACTCACCCCTGAACTCCTTCTGCTGACGGGAGGCGTTATGAACGATCAGCATGCGATAGCGGTGCTGACCAGCGACATCTCGCTCCACGCGAAAGCGGTTGATTCGGACCCCCTGTTCACCGCCTACGCTATCCGGTAGTAAGCCCTCAAAGAAAGCCAGATCCTGCTTGAGCGCAGCGTTTTCAGATTCCAGGGCACGAACCTGCTGCGCCATTTGCTGCTGCGCTACGCGCTCGATCTTCAAATTGCTATCCGCGGCACTAGCGACGCCGCGCACGACACCAAGTTCAGCTTCAAGCTCAGCAACTCTCCCGCGCAAATCGGCAATCGCCTGCGAACTCGTACGACTATCGAAACCGGCAATACTGCGCCCGGCGTCATAGACCCACTCGGCAAGCACCAGCGATATCGTCAGAATCACAACAATCGCTACAGCGCGCCAGTACCACGCGACATGAGTGCGCACCGCCACCTTCGGCGCACTGATGCCGAAGCGCTGGCGAAGCCGCTTCAGTTTTACGGCAGTACCGGAAGCTGCCATAAGCCCGTTGTTTCCTCGCAACCGAACATGATGTTCATGTTCTGAACAGCCTGACCAGCCGCACCTTTAACCAGATTGTCGATGACCGAAAGGATCACCAGGGTATCGCCGCCTTGTGGCCGATGCACTGCAATGCGGCAGGTATTCGCAGAGCGCACGGAGCGGGTCTCGGGGTGTGACTTCGGAGGCATGACGTCCACAAATGGCTCGGCCGCATAGCGCGACTCAAACAAAGCCTGGAAATCAATCTCTTTGGTGATACGTCCATACAAGGTGGCATGAATACCGCGTATCAGTGGTGTCAGGTGAGGCACAAAGGTCAAGCCGACAGACCCCCCCGCCATCAGCGACAGGCCTTGGCGAATTTCTGGCAGATGCCGGTGCCCGGCAACGCCATAGGCCTTGAAGTTGTCTGATGCTTCAGCAAAGAGGATATGCGTCTCCGCCTTCCGTCCCGCACCAGAAACACCGGATTTTGCATCAGCAACAAGATGTGAAACATCAATGACCCCTGCTTCGACCAAAGGCATGAATCCCAACTGAACAGCGGTCGGGTAGCACCCTGGATTCGCTATAAGACGTGCATCGCGAATTTTTTGCCGATTGACTTCCGGCAGGCCGTAGACAGCCTTGGCAACCCAGTCCGGGCATGCGTGTGCCATTCCGTACCATTTTTCCCATTCGGCAATGTCAGTGATACGGAAATCTGCGGCCAGATCAATCACCCGCACGCCTGCATCGAGAAGCTCTGGCGCCTGCTGCATGGCAACGCCGTTGGGAGTCGCAAAAAACACCACGTCGCATCCTGCAAGATCTGCCGTTGCAGGATCCTCGAACTTCAGATCGACGCGGCCACGCAGACTCGGAAACATGTCGGAGACAAGCGCTCCTGCATCACCTCTAGAGGTGATGGTTCTCAGCGCTACTTCGGGATGCTGCACCAAAAGTCTCAGCAGTTCGACTCCGGTATACCCCGTGCCACCAATGATGCCTACCTTGATCACTGAAGCGCTCCTATCGGGCAAGACCCGCCATGATAATCGCCGGGGCACCGAAAAACAAAAAAGCCGCCCACGGGCGGCTTTTTCGACAAACAGAGCGAATTAACGCTTCGAGAACTGCTTGCGACGACGTGCCTTGTGGAAGCCAACCTTCTTACGCTCGACTTCACGGGCATCGCGAGTAACGAAGCCCGCCTTCGACAACGCAGGCTTCAAGGCAGCATCGTATTCGATCAGCGCACGGGTGATGCCGTGACGAACAGCACCCGCCTGACCAGACTCTCCGCCACCATCAACGTTGACCATGATGTCGAACGTGCTGAGGTGCTCGACCAGTTGCAACGGCTGACGAACAACCATGCGACCGGTTTCGCGCGAGAAAAAGGTGTCGATCGGCTTGCCGTTGACAACGATGGCACCATTGCCACGCTTCATGAAGACACGGGCGACCGCGCTTTTGCGACGACCCGTACCATAAAAATAATTTTCAGCCATCTGACGACCTCTTAGATTTCCAGAACTTTCGGCTGCTGCGCGCTATGCGGATGGGCGCTACCAGCGTAGCACTTCATCTTCTTGAGCATGGCATAACCCAGCGGCCCCTTTGGCAGCATGCCCTTGACGGCCTTTTCCAGGACGCGCGACGGGAAACGCTGTTGCATTTTGGTGAAATTAGTTTCGGTGATGCCGCCCGGGTAGCCCGAGTGACGGAAATACTTCTTGTCTTCGGCCTTGTTACCGGTGACCTTGACCTTGTCAACGTTCACAACAACGATGAAATCGCCGGTATCTACGTGCGGCGTGTAGATGACCTTGTGCTTGCCACGCAGACGGCGAGCGATTTCAGTTGCGAGGCGGCCGAGCACCTTGTCTGTGGCATCAACCACAAACCACTCGCGGGTCACCTCATGTGGCTTGGCGGAAAATGTCTTCATTGGCGCCCTCTTATTTAAGCCTTGATTACGGAAAGCCGAGCATTCTATGCGAAGGAAACGACAGCTGTCAAATGCCCTTCGCAAACAGAACAAAAAAAACGCGACTCACGGGGAGTCGCGCTAAATCCACACCAAAGGAGGAGGGTGGAGGAGACATCTGAAGATATTCGAAACCGCAGAACTGCCAGATCAAACATCAGGTTGAACGAATTATGGACGGAACGCCGTAGAGAAGCAAGGTTTTTTTGTGCGTTGCAGTATTTATTTAAATATAGGCTGATTCGTAATTTATATCTTTTATTTATATTATTAGTTTCAATAAGTTATGTTATAAACAATAAACTGATTACACTATTGCCAACGCATTCAAGGCGTATTAACAAACTCGCAAAGCGTTGAATTGCTGCAACGCAGCAATATGGCGCTTTGCGAGCAGGCGGGCGAAAGTTAGAATCTGACGCTTTTTAGGCGAGGACGAGCCATGGAGTGCAAGATCGCTTGGGCAGGGGAGGGAATGTCGTTCGTCGCGGAGACGGGCAGTCAACACAAGATTGTCATGGATGGAGCGCCCGAGGCCGGAGGGAGAAACCTGGGGCCAAGACCAATGGAACTCCTTCTAGCCGGAACTGGCGGCTGTACTGCCTTTGACGTAGTTATGATTTTGCAGAAGGGACGGCACACGGTCACTGACTGTGAAGTGCAAATTAGCGCCGACCGGGCAGATACTGACCCCAAGGTTTTTACCCGAATACACTTTGGTTTCAAAGTTTCCGGCCGACAACTCAAGCGTGAAGTCGTTGAGCGGGCGATCACGTTGTCGAAGGAAAAATACTGTTCAGCATCGATCATGCTCAGCAAGACGGCTGAAATCACCCACAGCCTCGAACTAATCGAGAGCTAGCTGACAACGACAGAGGAGGGTTCTTGTACTACTTTGTGGGCAGAGGCCGCTCACAAATATGCGCCCCAAAACAGGGCTGCGCACTAGAGGAAATAGGCGGTTTTGGTCATAAGCCGCGAAGTGGCTTTCATTGCTGATCGTACCAGCCATGGCAACTCAGCAGCTCCAAGCCGGACTGCCGTCGCGGCATGGGCAATTTCGTCAGTACGCATTTGGAGCAATACTGCTCTCGACTTCAGATCAGCAGCCGGCAAACGCTCCAAGTGATCGCCAAGGTGCGCCTCCACTTGTCTCTCGGTCTCAGCCAGGAACCCGAGATTCCATTTGTCACCCAACTGACCGGCGACCAGCCCCAAGGCCAAGGCTCCGCCGTACCACAGCGGATTCAGGACGCTCTTCCTGCCACCCAATTCGGAAATCCGGGCCTCGGTCCATGCCAGATGCTCGGTTTCCTCGGCCGCAGCCGCATTCAAAGCATCGCGGATTTGCGGCGTCGGGGAGGTGATGGATTGCCCTTGATACAAAGCCTGCGCACACACCTCGCCAACATGATTGACACGCATCAGCGCAGCGGAGTGGCGGCGCTCTTCCTCATGAAGAAGGGAAGCAGGCATCTGGCTGCCAGGTATTGGCCGCACAGACACTGACGGAGCGAAAACAGTACGTAGAGCCTTATCGAATTCGATAATCAGGCGATCAGGATTCATCCGATTCCCCTGTGTGCGGCCACATGCGCCCACTCATAGACAACGGCGCAGAGGCCACTATGGACGATTCACTGCAGCGGGATTGCCCGAGCGCAATACACGTCTCGCCTCCACCGTATCCATGACTGAACCTCCAGCAGAGCAGAAATAATCCTTGTACAGAGCTGCATGATGTCGATTCAGCTTATTTTCCTGGATTCGTATCCAAGCATCGTTGCGCGCTTTCGCCCAGCTGCCATCAGAACGACCGAAAGCGTAAAGGCGCCGCTCACCAGTACTACAACGCATCCCTTCATAACTGACGTTACGTACGCCGCTAGAACTGGTCACCACCAAGGTATAGCGAACCACTTCGTCGGTGCCGAAGGTAACCGACATCTCGTCAATCTCGAATTTGTTATTACTTACTGGGCCGACATCGATCGTTACCAGACCACTCGGCTCTGGTGGACGAGGTAGCAGCGCCTCCATTTCTACCCACGGTTTTTCGTCAAAGACCCTGCCATCACTCTTTTGCTGCATCAGCAACTCATAGTCGGCAGGCCCTGCAGCATTAGAAGGCAAGGGAACTATCCCCAACAAAACCGCCGACAGGCATGGGAAAAAGACTCGCTTAGTCCCCCGCAACATCGCCATCTACCAGCTCTCCGCTTAATGCACCAAACAATCCTCGACCACGGCGGTGCGGTCGTTTTCTATCGGCATCGACAAAACGAGCGAGTTCGCTGAGCGCCTGTTCATAAACTCCGCGCTTGAACTCGATAACCACATCCAGTGGCACCCAGTAGCTATTCCAGCGCCAGGCATCAAATTCAGGGTGGTCGCTGGCACGCAGCGACACGTCGCTGTCCCGGCCGACAAGGCGGAGCAAGAACCAGATTTGCTTCTGGCCCCGGTAGCTACCCCGCCATTCGCGCTTGATCCATTGCGTCGGCACCTCGTAACGCAGCCAATCCCGGGTTCGCCCGAGAATGCGAACGTGTTCGGGAAGCAAGCCCACCTCTTCTTGCAGTTCCCGATACATGGCCTCTTCAGGGGTTTCCCCCCGCTTGATGCCACCTTGCGGAAACTGCCAAGAGTGCTCCTTGATGCGCTTGCCCCAGAAAACCTCGTTCTTTGCGTTACAAAGAATGATGCCGACGTTCGGGCGAAAGCCTTCACGATCGAGCATAGTTGAATCCTGCAAATTGTTAGTTGCGACAATTTTTCCACAATTCCCCCCCCTTGGAAAGCTTGTTGCCCCAATGAGTTGAAGAGCCTCCGTCAGAAACCCGAGGAATATCGCACTGAGCCCCCTCGTCTTGTAAAATCGCGCTTTTCGTTGAAAGAGCATCCCCATGCGCACCACGCAGTTTTTTCTCTCCACGCTCAAGGAAGCGCCGTCCGACGCCGAAATCGTCAGCCACAAGCTCATGCTGCGCGCGGGGCTGATCAAGCGCCTGGCGGGCGGCATCTATACATGGATGCCCGCGGGATTGCGCGTACTGAAAAAAGTGGAAAATATCGTTCGCGAAGAAATGAACCGAGCAGGTGCGGTCGAGCTATTCATGCCGGCCGTGGTTCCTGCCGAGTTGTGGCAGGAAACCGGCCGCTGGGAAAAATATGGCCCGGAATTGCTGCGCCTCAAGGATCGCCACCAGCGCGACTTCGTCATCGGGCCAACGCACGAGGAAGTCATCACTGACATCGTCCGTAAGGACGTCAAGAGCTATCGACAACTCCCGATCCACTTGTATCAGGTGCAAAGCAAGTTCCGCGACGAAATCCGTCCTCGCTTTGGCGTCATGCGTGGGCGCGAATTTTTGATGAAGGATGGCTACTCGTTCCACGCGTCATTTGCCGACCTGGTCCGTGAATACCAAAGCATGCACGAGACCTATAGCCGCATCTTCACTCGTCTCGGTCTGAAATTCAGGGCGGTAGCTGCAGACACTGGTTCCATCGGCGGCACGGGTTCGCATGAATTCCACGTGCTGGCCGACTCCGGCGAAGATGCAATCGCTTTCTGCCCGACTTCTGACTACGCTGCCAACGTCGAACTGGCCGAAGCTTTGCCACCGAGCTCGGTGCGGGCGACGGCCGGCGCAGCAATGGTCAAAGTTGCGACCCCCAATCGCATTCGCTGTGAAGACGTAGCTGAGTTTATGCAACAGCCACTTGAAAAAACGGTCAAGGCAATTGCCGTAATGCATGACGAGGCATTCGTGCTGCTACTGTTACGTGGCGACCATGCGTTGAATGAGATCAAAGCCGGCAAATTGCCAGGGCTTGATCCGTTCCGCTTCGCCACCGACAGCGAAATCGAGCAGTTTCTCGGTTGCAAGCCTGGCTATATTGGCCCGGTCGGCGTTGATAGCAGCAAGGTGCGCGTCATTGCCGACCGTACGGTAGCCGCGATGGATAACTTCGTCTGCGGCGCAAATGCAGAAGGCTTTCACCTGACCAACGTCAACTGGGGTCGCGACCTCCCTGAGCCAGTCCTGGTTGCCGACATTCGCAACGTCCTGCCCGGCGACCCGTCGCCGGACGGGAAAGGCGCCCTCGAACTCTGTCGCGGCATCGAAGTCGGGCATATTTTTCAGCTACGCACCAAATACTCCGAGGCAATGAAGTGCACCTTCCTCGACGAGAACGGCAAGGAGCAGGTGATGGAGATGGGCTGCTATGGCATCGGCGTCAGCCGAATCGTCGGCGCAGCCATCGAACAGGGGCACGACGAGCGCGGCATCATCTTCCCGGCAGCTATCGCGCCGTTCGAGGTGTGCATCGTGCCGATGGGCTACACCAAGAGCGAAGCCGTCAAAACAGCGGCCGACCAGCTTTACGCCGACCTGCGCACAGCGGGTATCGATGTCGTGCTTGATGACCGCAACGAGCGACCGGGTGTGATGTTCGCCGATATGGAATTGATCGGCGTCCCGCATCGCGTAGTCGTCGGCGAACGCGGGCTGAACGAAGGGAAGCTGGAATACAAGGGACGCAACGATGCCGAAGCGCAGATGATTGCAGCGGGCGACATGCTGGCTTTCCTGCAGGGAAAACTGTGCGCCTGATTGGCGCCTGCCTGTTCCTGCTGCTGCCGCTGCTTCCCTTCGCAGCATACGCTGGCGCCCAGAAGTACGAACCCCTGTCCGCCAGCGTTCAGGCCTCGCTACAAAAGGCGGTTTCGGACAAGCGACCGCCCTCTTCTTCCTTTGCTAACCCGATCGAGGCGGCCGACTGGATCGAGGCCATGTCGGTTCGCCTCGCCAGGCGCATCCACAACCAGGAATACCGGCTGGAACTGCTCCGTGCGGTCCATTACGAAGCCAAACGTGCTGGTTTGGATCCGCAGTTGGTCCTTGGCTTGATGCAGGTGGAAAGTGGTTTCAGAAAATATGCGGTTTCCAGTGCCGGCGCCCGCGGCTACATGCAGGTAATGCCGTTCTGGATAAAGGTGATCGGACGTCCGGATGACAACCTGTTCAACCTGCGCACCAATCTGCGCTACGGCTGCACCATCCTGCGCCACTATCTGGATATCGAGCGAGGGGATTTGTACCGGGCACTAGGCCGTTACAACGGCAGCCTGGGGCAGCCGGACTACCCCAACGCTGTTCGCGCAGCCTGGCACAACCAGTGGAACTACACACCACAGCCCAAGCAGTAAACTCAGGCAAAACGATACCTGTCAGCGCATCATGCCGCCTGGCATCAGCCCTTTCATGCCGCGCATCAGCTTGCCGAGACCGCCTTTGGAGAATTGCTTCATCATCTTCTGCGTCTGTTCGAACTGATTGAGCAGCCGATTCACGTCTTGCACCTGCACACCAGCACCCGTCGCAATGCGCCGCTTGCGGCTGGCCTTGATCAATTCCGGCTTGGTGCGTTCAGTCGGCGTCATGGAGTTGATGATGCCCTCGATACGACGAATCATCTTATCTTCGGAACCCGGAGCCAGTTGATTGGCAGCCTGCGCGAACTGGGCCGGCATCTTGTCCATGAAAGACGCCATGCCACCCATATTTTTCACCTGCGACAGCTGCGCCTTGAAGTCGTTGAGGTCGAAACCCTTGCCAGACTTGAGTTTCTTGGCAAACTCAAGCGCTTTCTCCTCATCAACGCCCTTGCGCGCCTCCTCGATCAGCGAGAGTACATCGCCCATACCCAAGATGCGCGACGCCATCCGCTCCGGGTGAAATGCCTCCAGACCCGAGAGCTTTTCCCCGACACCGGCGAATTTAAGCGGCTTGCCGGTCACATGGCGAACTGACAATGCCGCTCCGCCGCGCGCATCACCATCGAGTTTGGTCAGAATGACGCCGGTCAGCGGCAATGCATCATTGAACGACTTGGCCGTATTAACCGCATCCTGACCCAGCATGGCATCCACCACGAACAGGGTTTCGATGGGGTTGATCGCCGCATGCAACTCGGCGATCTCCTTCATCATCGCCTCATCAATCGCCAGACGGCCCGCCGTGTCGATGAGCAGCACATCGTGATAATGACGTTTCGCCCAGTCAATCGCCGCACGAGCGATATCGACAGGTTTTTCGGCCGTTGTAGACGGGAAAAAGTCAGCCCCCGCCTGCGCTGCAACCGTCTTCAGCTGCTCGATGGCAGCCGGACGATAGATGTCGCAACTGACGACCAGCACCTTTTTCTTCTGGGTTTCCTTCAGAAGCTTTGCCAGCTTGCCAACCGTAGTCGTCTTGCCGGCGCCCTGCAGACCGGCCATCAAGATTACTGCTGGCGGCTGGGTGGCCAGGTTCAGGCCGACATTGGCCTCCCCCATGATGCGTGTCATCTCGCGATGCACCACGCCGACCAGTGCCTGGCCAGGCGTCAACGAGCCAACTACTTCCTCGCCAACCGCCTTTTCCTTGACGGCCGCGATGAAATCCTTGACCACAGGCAGCGCCACATCTGCCTCGAGAAGCGCCAGGCGCACTTCGCGCAAGGCATCGGAAATATTGGCTTCCGTCAGGCGAACTTCGCCCTTCAGGGTTTTCATGACGCGCGCAAGGCGCTGAGTCAGGTTGTCGAGCATCTGCAATCCCGCTTGGTGTAAACTTCAATGATGTCGAGCATTCTACTGCACCTTCTGCCCAACGTTCTGGCGGCCGTTCTCTATGCAGTGCTGGGCTTTCATTTCTGGCGCACGCGCTGGCGAGAAAGCGACAAGCCGCTGGCGGCACATCCCATGCAAAGTTGGGAACGCTTGGGCATTGCGTTGGCGCTGCTCGTTCATGGCGTGGGAATTCGCGAAGGACTGTTCGGCGCCGGAGCCATGCGCTTCTCCTTCGGCTTTGCCCTTTCGCTGATGCTCTGGCTGGCTGTATTCATCTATTGGCTGGAAAGCTTTCGTTCCAAGATGGACGGATTGCAACCAATGGTGCTCCCACTGGCAGCCTTGTGCGCCGCCTTGCCAGTTGTTTTCCCCCAGGTTCATGTGGTCGCTCATGCCGATTCATGGGGATTTCGCTCGCATTTCATGGCCGCCATGCTCGCGTACAGCTTGTTCACGCTGTCGGCGCTGCACGCCGTATTCATGGGCTATACGGAACGCAAGCTGCATCAGCGGTCGCTGACCAAGAGCCTTGCCAGCTTGCCGCCGTTATTGACCATGGAGGCGCTGCTGTTCCGGATGATCACCATCGGCTTCGTCCTGCTGACCATTGCCTTGGGCAGCGGCGCCATGTTCTCTGATGAAATTTTCGGCAGGGCACTGACCCTCGACCACAAGACCCTGTTCGCCTTCGTTTCCTGGGGAATCTTTGCTGCCCTGCTGGTTGGCCGCCACGCCTGGGGCTGGCGTGGCCGCACAGCCCTGCGCTGGACGATGGCGGGGTTCATGGCGTTGCTGCTGGCGTACATCGGCAGTCGTTTCGTGCTGGAAAT
>JAUPVD010000233.1 GCA_030917225.1 Pseudomonadota bacterium | reverse complement strand
TGCATTGGCCAGCCGCAGCGATCATCCCTCCCCTGTGGTGCGGGAGCACGTCGCTTGGGCGCTTGGGCAACACCAAAAATAGTTCTTGCATTTCCGGGCGGGACAGCTATAAAGTGAAGTGTCTTTGTCCGACTTGCATCTATTTTTGGACAAGGATCAAACCGCGGTTGGTCATGTAGCGTTCGCAACGAACATACGTACCAATCTCTGAAACAGGGCAAAACCATCGAAAGATGGCGACGCAAAGTTACCGGTCTAAAGCGAGTTTTCATTAGCTCGCCAAGACAGCGGGACCACCAGATAGAAGAGGTTGTTGTGGATTACTCCTCCTTAATGCGTACCGTTTTATCGGTTTCGGCCCTTGGCCGCGGTACGCCATTGTCGGTTGCGAACCACGTCTTCTCTTTTGTTACTCCGCTGGTGAGCGGCGTTTCCATTCTTGCTGTGCACGCCCTGAGCACGACCACACCGTTTGCTGCCATCGCAGCAAGGTGCGAGGAGAAACTGCCATGGGCACTCAAGACAACGGCAAGGTAATTCCCTTTTCGCCACGCATCCGCGAGGACATCGCTGAAGCGGCACCGGCCTATGGATCGCTGAACGATCTGGCATTGCTGCGTCGCCGCGGACTCGACATGGCCGATTCGGTAGCGCCATCACGCCCTGGGGAACGCCGTTACAGCGTACCCGACGCAGTGCCGGCCGACAGCCTGCACAACAAGCTTGATGCGCCACAGTTGAGCGCGCTGTTCATCGATTCGCTGGACGACATGATCTGCGCCAAACCGGCGCAGGCCGCTACCGACTATTGCTGGCCCAGCCAACGCGAAGCATCGCTTGAAAAGGTGGCCGTCGATATCGTCGACATGCTCTTCGGTTTTGTCCTCGACGACCCGCAAGTGCCACGCGGCGTCAAGGAATCGCTGCTGCGCGCGCAGATGCCGATGCTGCAGCTGGCGATGCGCGAGCCCACTTTCTTCTCCGACTGGCAACACCCCGCCCGCAAGCTGCTCAACGATGTTGCCCCGATGGCCAGGCACTTCCATGAGCGTGGCGGCGACACGCAAATTTTCGAACAGGAATTCGCCGCCGGCCTTGAACGCGTACTCGATGATCTGGCACCGAACGGCCTCGCCTTTGCCATCCTCAACGAAAGACTTGGCGCTTTCACCAACAATGCCCCAGTAGAAACCAGCAGCTCCGATGGCATGGCCTGGGAACGTGCGGAAGCCGTTGCCAGAGAATTCCTTGAGCGGCCACTACCGCATCTGGCGCGCGATTTTCTGGCGGGCTACTGGATCGATGTACTCCAGCGCACGGCGCTGATGCATCCCGCCGACAGCCCGCAGTGGCAAGACACGGTTGCCGTTGTCGAAGATCTGGCCTGGAGCCTCGCACCGAAAAACGACCAGGACGACCGCCTGCAACTGATCGGTCTGATCCCGGCGCTTCTCGCACGACTCAACCGCGGGCTGGATCTGATCGACGTTGCGCGCGGGGATCGCCGGCCATTTTTTGATGCCCTCATCGAAGTCCACGCCATGGTGCTGCGTGCCGAGCTGACGCCACCGCCGCCACCGCCGAAGCACGAGACGGCGATCGAACAGGTATGCCGCCTGCAGCGCGGTGACTGGGTCGAATTCCAGCTTGCCGATAGCAATGTCTCGCGCGAACGCCTGACGTGGATCAGCCCGCAGCGCGGCATCCTGGTGTTTTCCAACCATCAGGGCCAGCGCGCCATCCAGATTGCCCCGGAAGCCCTCGCCGACCTCGTGCGCGAACACAAGGCCATGCTGATCTTTGACCAGCCTGATGTCGTCACCGACAAGAACAGCGCCTAGGAGCAAGCCATGAGCCATTCGATTGCCCCCAAGGTTGTATCGATCAACGCCACTTCTCGCGAGCGCAGTCCTGGTCGACGCATCGTGGTCGACTGCCAGGAACAGTTGAGCGACGCGCTCTGTCGCTGGCTGGCGGGCATCCGCGCACCGATCGCCGAGGAGTTGTTCCTGCTTGCCGACGGCACGCGCGAGCGTCTGCTGCAAACCCGCTACCTTGATCTGCGGCAGGACGTGGAGCGGGAATGGACCCAGTTCATCGAGGCCTGCCGTCACAGCTTCCTCGACGCGGACTACAAGCCAAAAACCGAGGCGGGCGCACTCGACGTGCCTGATTTCGACGGCCTGCAGTTGGTGGCGGATGACGAGCTTTCCGAGCGGATCGTCGTGCGCGAGTTCGCAGCCCGGCTTGCCGAAACCTGCGACGCCGAAATCTACCCGCTCGACCGACGTGTCGCCGCCCTGCTCGGCCGCGAGGAACTGGCCGAGGGTGAGAACCCCCTGGCTACCATTCATTTCTGTCAGGCACTGGCCGACGCCAGCGCAGCACTCGGGCTCGACGCAGAAAGCCGCCTGCTCCTGATGCGGCGGATCGAGCGACACCTGCATCTGGTGCTGCCCGCCTTCTATCACGACGTCAACGCCAACCTGATCGAGCGCGGCATCCTGCCTGACCTGAAGCGCGACTATCGCCGCGCCAGCAAGACGCCCACATCCGGCAGCGCGGAAAATGCCGCAGTGGCCATGCTCCAGGCTGCCGCCGAAAACCTGCCAGTGTCGGCAGGCGACATTCTCGGCACCATGCAGCGGCTGGCTGCCGCACGCAGCGTCGGCACCCCACCCGGGGTGCCAGAGATGCCCGGCATGCCCGGCAACGTAGCGGGGGTAGACGTACCGCTTAACGCTGCAACCATCAGCCACGCCTTTCTCACCTCGCTCAACGAGGTGCAGCACATGGAGTGGAAACCCGGTGCCGGCATGGCCGTCAACCAGGTCCGCGCACTACGCGACTCCGGGGCTACCCAGCAGGTGGCACCGCTGGAAGCAGTGACCATCGACATCGTCGCCATGCTGTTCGACTTCATCTTCAACGATGGCGAACTTCCGGCAACCGTCAAATCCCTGGTTGGCCAGTTGCAGATCCCCGTGCTCAAGGTGGCGATGCTTGACCACACCTTCTTCGCCAACCGACAGCACCCTGCCCGTCGTTTTCTCGACGGCATCACCGGCATTGCCTTGCACTGGGGCAATGGCGCCAAGGAAAACGACCCGTTCATCAACCGGCTAGAAATACTCGTCAGCCGCATCCAGCAGGAATTCGAAACCAACGTCGAGATCTTTGCCGAAGCGATCGCCGAACTTGAAGCATTCGTGACCGCACATGAGGCACAGGAATCGGCCACGCTGGAGATCGCCGCGGATGCCGTGATCCGCCGGGAAGCGGAGGAAGCG
>JAUPVD010000232.1 GCA_030917225.1 Pseudomonadota bacterium | reverse complement strand
GAATACGTCGTGCTCGACGATGCCTCCGACCCGACCAATGCGGTGACCAACGTGAAGAAGCTGCTCACCGAGCACAAGGTTGACGCGCTGATCGGCCCGACGACGACGCCGGCAGCGCTGGCCATGCTCGACTTTGTGGCCGAGTCGAAGACGCCGCTGGTGACCACCGTGGGTTCGTCAGCGCTGGTGCAGCCGATGGACGACAAAAAACGCTGGGTATTCAAAACGACGCAGAACGACGATCTGATCGCCGAAGCGGTGATCGGGCACATGACCAAGAGCGGTGTGAAGACGATCGGCTTCATCGGTTTCAACGACCCCTACGGCGAGAACTGGTACAAGGTGTTTTCGGCGATGGCTGACAAGGCCGGGCTGAAGATCATCGCCAACGAGCGGTTTACGCGCACCGACCAGTCGGTGACCGGGCAGGCACTGAAGCTGCTCAGCGCCAAACCGGATGCGGTATTCATCGCCGCCACCGGCGGCCCGGCGGTGCTGCCGCAGGCGACACTGCTGGAGAAGGGTTACAAGGGCAAGCTGTACCAGACGCACGGCGTCGCCACCAACGACTTCATCCGCATCGGCGGCGCCAAGGTGGAAGGCACGCTGATGGCCGGCGGCCCGATGCTGGTCGCCGACGACCTGGCTGCCACGAACCCGATCAAGGCCGTGGCGCAGGGCTACATCAAGGCCTACGACGCGAAGTTCGGCGCCGGCACGACGTCAACTTTTGGCGCCAACACTTACGATGCCGGCCTGCTGCTCGGCAAGGCGATTCCGGAAGCGCTGAAGAAGGCCAAGCCGGGTACGCCGGAGTTCCGCGCCGCGCTGCGCGACGCGCTGGAGGCGACGAAGGAGGTGGTCGGTGCGCAGGGCGTTTTCAACATGAGTCCGCAGAACCACAACGGCATGGATGCCCGCGCCCGGGTGATGATGACGGTGAAGGGTGGCAAGTGGACGCTGGTGCAGTGAGTTCGACAACGCATCGCCAAGCTGGGAGGCAGAGGTGAGCGGTTTCGAGAACTACAAGGAAGAACTCGCCAACCTCGACCACGAGATCCTTCATTACGCCGCGCTCTGCGGCGTGGACATCGCCGACCATGCGGCGATCCGCGCCTGCATCAACCAGCCGCACGAATCGATGTCGGCCGACAAGATGCGCGAGACCTTGTACGGCCTGCTCATCCTGCGCATCAAGGTCGAAGAGGAAATGCTGAGCATCGGGCAGAAGCCGCCGGAACTGGGCGGCTGGTAACGTCAGGCTCAGACCAGCTGGAAGCGGCGCGCGCTGCCTTTCGCTGCCCGCAGGCTTTCGGCCAGCTGATCGGGCGACAGCCTCAGCTCTTCTGCCAATATTCTGCCAACGTCTTCGATCGATGCCGCAGCTGCCTTGGCATCGACAAACAGCGCTCGCGAACGCCGGGCCAGAATATCTTCGATGGTGCGCGCCGCTTCGTGACGAATGGCGAAGCGCGCCATCGCCTCCACCCCCGCCGGCAATGCCGCACAGTTCAGCCCGAGCTCGTGCGTGCGGCAAGGCACAGGAGGCAGTCCTGCCTCAACCGCCGCGCGATCGACCACCTGTTCGGCCATCCAACGATAGGTAGTCCACTTGCCGCCGGTTACCGTGACCAGCCCGCTGTCGCTGACGACCACGGCATGCTCGCGCGACAGTCCCGCCGACTTTCCCTGCTTGCCGCTATCGGCCTCGTGCGCCGGGTCGAGCAGCGGGCGCAGGCCGGCGAAGGCGCTGCGCACGTCGCTGCGCAGCGGCGGCCGCGCCAGCACGCCGGCGACGGTGCGCAGCAGGAAATCCACTTCCTCCGAAAAGGGCAGTGGATCGGCCGGCAGGTCGGCACGCGCGGTATCGGTGGTGCCGAGCAGCACCTTGCCGAACCAGGGGATGGCGAAAACGACGCGGCCGTCCTCGGTTTCCGGCACCAGCAGCGCCGTCTCGCCGGGCAGGAAATCGGCATCGACGACGAGGTGGATGCCCTGGCTGTGCGTGAGCAGCGGCGCAGCAGCAGGGTCGTCGAAGCGGCGCACGCGGTCGGCGTACACACCCGTGGCGTTGATCACCACGCGGGCGCGCAACTGGAAGACCTCACCAGTTTCGGCATCGTGCGCCGTGGCGCCCTGCACGCGCCCGGCCGTCTTCTTCAGGCCGCTCACCGGCAAGTAGTTGAGGCAGGTGGCACCGAGATCGGTGGCCGTGCGCATCAGCGCGATGGCCAGGCGGGCGTCGTCGAATTGCGCATCCCAGTAGCGCACGCCGCCGCTGACCTGTTCGCTGCGCAGGCCGGGCAAGGCGGCCAGCGTCTCGGCGCGGTCGAGCAGGCTTGAGGGCGCGATGTTGTGGGTGCCGGCGAGCAGGTCGTAGAGTTTCAGGCCGGCGCCGTACCAGAGTTTTTCCCGCAGGCTGCGGGCGGGGATGACGAAGGGCAGCGGCCGCACCAGCGGCGCGGCATTTTCGAGCAGCCGCGCACGTTCGAGCAGGGCATGGCGCACCAGCGACAGATCGCCTTGGCGCAGGTAGCGCACGCCACCGTGGATCAGCTTGGTGCTGCGCGACGAGGTGCCGCAGGCGAAGTCGCCGCGTTCGAGCAACAGGGTGCGATAGCCGCGCGCGGCGGCATCGACGGCGCAACCAAGGCCGGTGGCACCGCCACCGATGATCAGCACGTCCCAGGTCTGATTGGCGCGAAGGCGGTCGAGCAGTTCGCTGCGGCCGGGGCTGGCCGATTCGCCCAACTCGTTCAACTCGTTTGATGTGTTCGGCGACATCAGTCCGGTTTCGCCCAGTGCAGGCTGCGCTCGACGGCGCGCCGCCAGCCGGCCATGAGCGTACCGCGCCGGTCGGCCGACATGACCGGTTCGAAGCGGCGTTCGGCCTGCCAGAGCGCGGCCAGTTCGGCTTCGTCGTGCCAGAAGCCGACGGCCAGCCCGGCCAGGAAGGCAGCACCGAGCGCCGTCGTTTCGGTGACCACCGGACGCACTACCGGTACCCCGAGCAGATCGGCCTGGAACTGCAGCAGCAGGTTGTTGCCAGCGGCGCCGCCATCGACACGCAGTTCGCTGAGCGGCGCGCCGGCATCCTGTTCCATCGCCTGCAGCACTTCGGCGCTCTGGTAGGCAATGGCCTCCAGTGCTGCCCGCGCGACGTGCGCGCGCGTGGTGCCTCGGGTCATGCCGAGCAGCGCCCCGCGCGCATACGGGTCCCAGTACGGCGCGCCAAGGCCGGTGTGCGCCGGCACCAGATAGGCGCCGCCGCTGTCGGGCACCGAGGCAGCCAGCGGCTCGATCTCGGCCGATGAAGCGATCATGCCCAGCCCGTCGCGCAGCCATTGCACGACGGCGCCTCCCATGAAGACACTGCCTTCGAGCAGGTAGGTCGTTTCGCCGCGGCGCTGCCAGCCGACGGTGCTCAGCAGGCGATGGCGCGAGGCGATCGGCGCGTCGCCGGTGTTCAGCATCAGGAAGCAGCCGGTGCCGTAGGTGTTCTTGGCCATGCCGCGCTGCAGGCAGTCCTGCCCGAAGGTGGCGGCCTGCTGATCGCCGGCGATGCCGGCGAGCGGCACTTCCGCGCCCAGCCAGTGCGCATCAATGGCGCCGACGACGGCACTGCTGTCGACCACCGCTGGCAGCACGGCGGCGGGAATGTCGAGCAGGGCCAGAAGTTCCTCGTCCCAGCGGCGGCGGTGGATGTCAAAGAGCAAGGTGCGCGAGGCGTTCGAGGCGTCGGTGACATGCTGCCGGCCGCCGGTCAGCTTCCAGGCCAGCCAGCTATCGACAGTACCGAAGGCCAGTTCACCCTTTTCGGCGCGACGCCGGGCATCGGGAAGGTGGTCGAGCAGCCACTTGAGTTTGGTGCCGGAGAAGTACGGATCGAGCAGCAGGCCGGTACGCCGCGTGAACAGATCGGCGTGACCGGCTTCGGTCAGTGCCGCACACAGATCGGCGGTTCGCCGATCCTGCCAGACGATGGCCGGCGCCAGCGCCTCGCCGGTGGCGCGATCCCAGAGCACGGTGGTTTCGCGCTGGTTGGTGATGCCGACGGCGGCGACGCGATCGGCCGCCACACCGTTGTCGCGCAGCACGGCGCGGGCGACGGCGAGCTGGCTCTGCCAGATTTCTTCGGCATCGTGTTCGACCCAGCCGGGCTGCGGGTAGGACTGGGCGAACTCCTGCTGTGCCGACGCGCAGGGCCGGCCACTGCGGTCGAAGAGGATGGCGCGGGAACTGGTGGTGCCCTGGTCGAGGGCCAACACGTAGTCGTGGCGGGCAGCGGTGACGGTGTTCATGGCTTGTCCCGGCGAATGGCGCTGCGTCACGGGCGCCTGGATCGGAATTACTGTTGTGCCGCTTTCCTGGCGCTGGCGACTGCCTGGCGGTAGAGCGCGCTGATCGCTTTCACCTGCTGATCGTTCGGCGATTTTTCACCCATTG
>JAUPVD010000231.1 GCA_030917225.1 Pseudomonadota bacterium | reverse complement strand
GCTGATTGGCGGACTCCTGCTGCTCGCCGCGGGCAGCGCAATCACGCCGTTCATGGGCAGCACCTGGGGGCTGATCGTCTCGCTTGGCCTGCTCTCGGCCATGGGCTCTGGCGCCGGCAGTTTTTCGGTGTTGATCGGTGCCGCCACCGCGCGCCTGCCGCTGGAGTCGCGCGGCGCGGCTTCCGGCGTGATCAACGCTGGCGGCTCCTTCGGGCAATTCGTCTTTGCGCCGATCCTGCAGAAGCTGATCCAGACTGTCGGCTGGATGGGCGCCATGTGGTCGCTGGCACTGATGACGCTGGCAGCGCTGCCATTGGTCAAGACGCTGATGCGGCCGGTCGAGGGCTCGCCAAAGAAAGTGGCTGCGGCTGACGAACCCGGCATGTGGAACAGCGTTACCGGTGCCATGGCCGACCGCAGCTACCTGTGCCTGCACGCCGGTTTCTTTACCTGCGGCTTCCACATCGCCTTCCTCGTCACCCACCTGCCCGGCGAAGTCGATCTCTGCGGCCTGCCGCCCGGCGTCGCCAGCTGGTCGCTGGCGATCATCGGCCTCGCCAACATCTTCGGCAGCCTCTACGCCGGCTCCTGCGTCGCCCGCTACCGCAGCAAGTATGTGCTGTTCTGGATGTATGCCTCACGCGCCATCTTGGTCGCACTGTACCTGATGGCACCGAAGACCGACCTCACCTTCTACCTCTTCGCCGCCGGTCTCGGCTTCACCTGGCTGGCGACCGTGCCGCCCACCGCCGCCATTGTCGGCAAGCTGTTCGGTGTGCGCTACCTCGGCACGCTGTTCGGCCTGACCCTGCTTTCACACCAGATCGGCGGCTTCCTCGGTGCGTATCTCGGCGGCCTGGCCCTGACGCAGTTCGGAGATTTCAGCTGGATGTGGTACGCGGATATTGCGCTGGCGGCAGCAGCAGCGGTGGTCAACCTGCCGATTCGGGAAGCGCGCATCGCCCCGCAGCCCGCCTGAGGCAATGGGTTTCGGCTAGTGGTCGAAGCGATAGGTCGCCGCGGCGTGTGACCGCCATTCACTGTCGCCTGTCAGTTCGAGTACTTGGGTATGGAAGCGGAGAATGGTCGAGCGATGACCGACGCTGACCAGCGTCGTCTCGATCTCGGCCAGCTGCCGGTACAGGCTCGCTTCGTTGGCGATGTCGAGTGCGCTGGTGGCTTCGTCAAGGATGGCAAAACGCGGCCGGGTGAGCAGCAGCCGAGCAAAGGCAAGACGTTGCTGCTCGCCGATCGAGAGCACCTTGTGCCAGTCCTCGTGCGCATCCAGCCCGCCAAATCGTTGGGCAAGATCAGGCAAATTCACCTTCTCCAGCAACGCACAAAGTTCATCATCGGCGACGGCATGCGCCGTGTTCGGGTAGAGCAACTGGCTGCGCAAGGTGCCGAGCAGCATGTACGGCTGCTGTGGGAGGAACAGGATATCGTCGGCGCCCGGGCGCAAGATGGTGCCGCTGCCCGAATGCCACAGGCCGGCTATCGCCCGCAGCAGAGAGCTCTTGCCGCAGCCGCTTTCTCCGACGATCATCAGTCCCTCGCCCGGCTTGACGGAAACCGACAGATTCCTGACCAGGATGCGGTCGTAGTTCGGCGTGTGCAACGTGACGTCCTCAAGTGCCAGGTGCGGGGCCTCCACTGAGCGAATCGTCTTGCCCCCTGCCGCCTGGCTTGCCGGCTGCTCCGGCAGAACCCTCAGCAGGGTATCCAGCCGGTCGATGCCAGCAGCAAAGCGGCTCAAACCTTCGAAGTTCTCCACGATCAGCGATATGGCGCTGAGTACGGCTGCAAAAGCCCCCGCGGCCTGCACGGCGCGACCGACCTCCAACTCACCCGAAAGCACGCGGGAAGCAATGATCGCACTGGGGATGACCAGGGTCAGCAGGTTGTACGCATGCTGGAAAAAGTTGAGCCCGAGCTGGTTGCGAATCAAGCGGTTGAAATTGTTGAAGGCATCGGTAAAGCGCCCCTTGACCTGCTTCAGCTCCTGCTCTTCGCCACGATAGAAGGCGATGGACTCTGCGTTCTCGCGCACGCGTACCAGGCTGAAACGAAAATCCGCCTCGCGCCGCAACTGGTTGAAGTTCAGATTCATCAGCCGCTGGCCAAAAACGAAAACCACGATCAGCGTGCCGGCGAACGCATAGAACACCAGGAAGTAGACCAGCTCGCGGGAGATGGACCACAGCACGCTGCTGAAGGCAACCAGCTGCAGCAGCGAACTGATGATGATCAGTACGAAGAAAAGGGAGCGTTGCGTAAATGTCGCAATATCCTCGGCCACCCGCTGGTCAGGGTTGTCGATGGTGGCATTGGCATTCAACTCATAGAAATGCCGATGGCTGAAGTAGCTGTCGAGGAAACGGTTGGTCAGCCAGCGCCGCCAGTGAATGGCGAGCTTGTCCCGAACGAAGTAATAGAAGGCGTAGATCGGCACTGCCACGATGAGCAGGCCGAGACAGAACCTGATCGAATCCCAGAAACGCTCTTCGTCTCGCGCGGCCAGGGCAGAGGTGAACTCCCCCGTCTGCTCGTTGAACAACACGGCAAACCGGGTCTGTCCGAGTATCAGGATCACCAGCAATGCCAGCAGGCCCCAGGCTTTCCATTTCTCGTCCTCACGCCAGAAGGGTGAAGCGAGCGCCCAGAAGCGCTTCCAGAGATGGCTACCTGCCGTTTTCATTGCTTTGGTGTGGAAAAAATCGCCGTCTGATCAACTCGATCGCTGCGCACGGGCCGGGAAGCCAGCCACCGATGCGCATGAGAGTGTTTTACTCCTCGCCTCGCGCCGGGGTCAAGCAACTGGGTCACGAATGCCTGGATCCAGACACGTCTCTGGAGACTGATTCAGGGGTCGCTGGCGAGCATGGGTATCTCCAACATCTTCGGCAGTCGAGCTACTGACGCCGTGTTATGGCACTACGGTTCGCCAAGCAACATCTACAAGTGTAAATTCACAAGCAGAACTTTGATTTGGCCGATCATCAATAGCTAACTGAACGTGAGTCCCTCTCCCAAGAGACACAACGTAACCGCCAGAACGGCGCACCCTCACCGAGGTTGGCGGAGTTCCTGCGTGTCGAACAGCAATCTGACGGCGTTCCGCCAGTTCGGCGAACATGTTTCGGTAACAGTCAGATTGTAGATAGTCCAAAAGACGGACGATTGTATCGACACCGAGACCTTCCTCCAGGCTGATTTCCCCATGGCTTTCTGACATATCGAAATGGAGTAGCTTGAAGGGGCCATAACAGCGCCACTCATCTTTTTTCTTACCGTAGCAGAGAACACGACCCACTTGGCGCATAGCGGGATTCAATAGCTCCAGGCGCTCCTCAAATACCACGGTCCGCTCAACTACTTCGGTGCATGTATCAAATGGGCAGTTTGTTTCTGCCAGTACAAATCTAGTTGCACGATCTGCCCCGACAGCACGCTCAAGTGCTTTTTTCGCTAAGGGCATATCACCAGGTGGCAACGGCTTGAAAACGGGTGCAGATGTGCTTCCCATCTGCGCCAGTCCGGAAACTGGTAGCGCCAAGAGCGCAAACAGATAAAAACATGAATATCTGAATTTCATAGCCTTACAGAATCAGCAAGCCTAGCCATTGCGAAAATTGTCATCCTGCGCGTTTTTGTTTATACGCGATGGATAGCTCCATCATTTTTTTACTGCCGGATTGCGGCGACGAACATCGCTCGTCGGCAAAAAACTGTCTCTGCTCACCACTCGCTTACCGGTTTTAGCCTCCAGCGCCTTACGTGCCTGCTTGGCAATCGCGCCGCCTTTCTGAGCAGCATCGGTGTTTTCAGCCAAGCCAATCGCATCATCAGTCTCGGCAATCTGGCGGGTGGAAAGTTCAGCCAGTGCGGTGAAAATCAGTTCCGCTTCACTCATATGGTCGCGCAGGTTGTGGTCTTTCAAACCCTTCATCGCCTTGTGCGCCTTGACGCTGACCCCCGACCATTCCTGATGGATGATGTTGGT
>JAUPVD010000230.1 GCA_030917225.1 Pseudomonadota bacterium | reverse complement strand
GCAGCTAAGCCGCCTGCCAAGGCCGCTGGCAAACCGGCAGTGAAGAAGCCCGTAGCGAAAATACCGGCTGCAGCCACCAAACCCGCCAGCGCCAAGCGCTGAACTCAGGAGAAGACGAATGTCGAAGAAAAATCGAACCACGGTTCTTGAAGGCAAGAAGGTGCTGATCGTTGGCGTGGCCAACGAGTATTCGATTGCCTATGGCTGCGCCAAGGCCTTCCACGAGTTGGGCGCCGATGTCGCCATCACCTATCTCAACGAGAAGGCCAGGCCCTTCGTCGAGCCGCTGGCCAAGGCGGTCGACGCGAAGATCTTTGCGCCGCTCGACGTCAGCCAGCCCGGCGAGATGGAAGCGCTGTTCAAGCAGATCAAGAAGGAGTGGGGCGAACTTGACGTGGTGGTGCATTCCATCGCCTCGGCCAAGAAGGAAGACATCAAGGGTGGGCTGCTCAACTGCTCGGCCGATGGCTTTGCCATGGCCATGGATATCTCCGTGCATTCCTTCGTGCGCATGGCCAAGCTGGCTGCGCCGCTGATGAAGAACGGCGGCACGATGTTCGCCATGAGCTATCTCGGCGCGCGCAGGGTGGTGCCCAACTACAACGTGATGGGGCCGGTGAAGGCGGCGCTGGAAGCGGCCTGCCGCTACCTTGCCTACGAACTCGGGCCGCAGAAGATCCGCGTGCATGCGCTCTCTCCCGGCCCGCTGAAAACCCGCGCGGCTTCCGGGCTCAAGGATTTCGACATGCTGCTGAACCAGGCAGTGGAACGTGCGCCGGTCGGCGAACTGGTCGATATCATGGATGTCGGCTTTACCTGCGCCTATCTGGCGACGCCCTATGCACGACGCCTGACCGGCGACACCATGTATGTCGATGGTGGCGTGAACATCATGGCCTGACGGCCATTGCCACCATTCGACCATCGTTCAATAACCAGTAACCGGAGGAGTAAGTCATGTCACAGAATGCCAATGACGCAGGGGTTGTGCAGGCGCTGCTGGACCGATTCAACACGCAGCGTTTTCCGCGTGCGATGGAACTGAAGGCGAAGGTCGATCGTGGCGACAAGCTGGAGAATTTCGAGATCGACTACCTGGCTGAAGTGCTGGCCGATATCCGTTCGATCAAGGCGCTGGTCAATCGCCATCCCGAATATGAGGCCCTGGTGGTCAAGGGCATGAACCTCTACACGGAAATCACCGAGAAGGCACTGGGCAACGAATCGAAGTAATCGTGATGCCTGACCCCGCGCCTGTGTGGCGCGGGGTTGTGGTGCCTCTGCCGGTATTCAGTTTGTATCCGTTTTTGCGGCGTTGGTCACAAACGCTGCGATGTCCACGTTGTCGATCTGTTCCGGCTTCATGAAGCGCTCGGCGTATTCCCGATAGGCGCCGGAACGCAGGAAGAGATCGAACAGGTCGGGGTCGATGTGCTGGTCCTTCTTCATGAAGGACATGATCTTGATCGCCTCCGACAATGTCTTGCCTTTCTTGTAGGGGCGATCCACGGCAGTCAGCGCCTCGAAGATGTCGGCAATGGCCATCATCCGCGCCAGCGGGCTCAGTTCCTCGCGCTGCAACTTTCTCGGGTAGCCGGTGCCATCCATCTTCTCGTGGTGGCCGGCGGCGATCTCCGGCACGTTGCGCAGGTGCTTCGGGAACGGCAGCTGCGAGAGCATGATGAAGGTCTGCACGATGTGCTCGTTGATCTTGTAGCGCTCTTCTTCCGACAGCGTGCCGCGCGCGACCCCGAGGTTGTACAGCTCGCCCTTGTTGTAGAGCAGCTCGGGCACCGGCATGCGGTATCCCCCTTGGTTGTCAGCCGGCATCCTGTCCTGCGGGCGGCGCTCGAAACGGTGTTCCGGCTTGTCGGCCAGCAGAGGTTCGACGGCCGGGAGCGGTGTCGCCGGCGTGCGCGCCTTGCGCTCGGCCTCCTCGTGCGAGATGCCGATGCGGTCGTCCAGCGTGCGCGTCCAGGTGCGGGCGGCGATCTCCTGCAGCCGAGCCTGCTTTTCCGGCGCCATGAACTCGCCGCCTTCGTTGCACTCGGCGATGAAGGCGTAGTCGTCGTCGAGCCGCTTCAGGCTTTCGTCCAGCGTTGCGCGCGCCTCATGCTCCGGTGTGCCGGCGGCAATCGACTGCAGGCAGGCGATCTCGGCGTCGCGCTTCAATACCTCGAAGCGCATGCGCACTTCGTGAATCCGGTCGTACAGGGTTTCCAGCTTGGTAGCCTTGTCGACCACGTACTCGGGTGTCGTCACCTTGCCGCAGTCGTGCAGCCAGGCCGCCACGTGCACCGCTTCCCATTCATCGTCGTCGAGCTTGAAGCCGGCGAAAGGCCCGCTGCTTTCGTTGCAGGCGGCGCGTGCCAGCATCTTGGTCAGCTCCGGCACGCGGGCGCAGTGGCCGCCGGTGTAGGGGCTCTTGGCGTCAATGGCGCCGGCGAGCAACTGGATGAAGCCCTCGAACAGCAGCTTCTGGGCGCGGATCAGTTCCTTGGTTTCCAGCGAGACGGCAGCTGACCCGGAAAGCGTCTCGATGAATTTCACATGCGCCGAGTCGGTTTCG
>JAUPVD010000229.1 GCA_030917225.1 Pseudomonadota bacterium | reverse complement strand
GCGGCCAACGCGCGGCCGCGTGCGGCTGAAGGCACAGGACGTCTCCGGACTGCCTGAACGTTTTCTCACCGATATCCGCCGGCAAACCTTCGGCTTCGTCTTCCAGCAGTTCAACCTGATCCGCGGCCTCTCGGCGCTCGACAACGTGATGCTGCCGGCCTACCCGCTCGGCCTGCCGCACCGCGAACTGCGCGACAAAGCCGAAGCGCAACTCGCCGCGCTCGATCTCGGTCACCGTCGCGATGCGCGCGTCGAGTGGTTGTCCGGCGGCGAGCAGCAGCGCGTGGCCATCGCCCGCGCGCTGATCAACTCGCCGGAGGTGGTCATCGCCGACGAGCCGACGGCCAATCTCGACACGGCACTGTCGAAGCAGTTCATGACCATCCTCGAACGCCTGCTCGACGAGGGCCGCACCGTGCTGCTCACCAGCCACGATCCGCTGGTGGTCGAATCAGCGGTGGTCGCTACGGTTGTCCGTCTGCGTGACGGCAAACTGGTCGAGGCCTAGATGCTCTTTCAGCCGGCGATCATCGCGTTGCTGCTGGCCAGCCTGCTCAGCGTGATGATGCTTGCCGCCGCAGCCCCCTTCGCTGCGCAACTGATCCGGCATTGGAACATTGCCAGCGGCAGCGAACTGCAACTGCGTCTGGAACGCCGCACCTATCTCTTTTCGACGCTCACCGCCGTCGTTTTCACTGCACAGATCCTGGCCCTGCTGCTCACGGTGTTCAACGCCGACCACATGGCCGTGATGTTCGTCGGCGCCATGTGCGCCGTTGGCACGCTCAACGCCAACGCCTGGGGCTTCCCGATGCTCTACGGCCAGATCGCGGTGTTCTTCCTCGCCGCTGCCTGGCTGACGCTGAACCATGTCGACAACCAGGCGCCGGACTATCCGCTGGTGCGCGTGAAGTACGCGCTGCTCATCGCTCTGCTGCCGGTGGTTGCTGCCGTTGGCTGGCTGCAGCTGCGCTACTTCCTCAACTTGCGCGCCGACGTCATCACTTCCTGCTGCGGCAGTCTCTTTTCCAACGACAGCCAGACGCTGGCCAGCGAAGCCTCGGGCATGGAAGCGAAGCCGGCAATCCTGCTGTTCTATGGCGCGCTCGGTTTCGCCATCTTCGCCAACGCGCTGCACGCCGGCCTGAAGCAGCGCTGGACAGGCGCGTTCGCCGCGCTGGCCAGCCTCGCCGGGTTCATTGCGGCAATGATCGGCATACTCTCCTTCATCTCGCTCTATGTGTATGAGCACCCGCACCATCATTGCCCGTTCTGCCTGCTGAAACCGGAGTATGGCTACCAGGGCTACCTGCTCTATCTCCCGCTGTTCGCAGCCACGGCCGCCGGCATCGGTGCCGGCATCCTGCAGCCCTTCGTGCGCCGCAGCAGCCTCGCCGTGCCGGCGACAACAACCGCTGCACGCCTTGCCGCCCATGCGGCCATCGGTTTTGGCATTTTCGCGGCCATCGCTACCGCAATGGTTCTGCGCTCGAACCTCATCCTGCTCGGCGGGTGAGGCGCAGGAATTAGACACAAATCAATAAACCCGAAACACCGCAGCGCTAGGATGAAAAGATGAAAGCCAGATTTGAACACCGTTGGGTGGCGCTCCTTTTGCTGACGGGGATTCTGTCCGCCTGTGGCAGCGGTGCGCCGACGGCACAGGTCAATCTCGGCCATCCGGCGCCGGCCTTCGACAACCCCACTCTGACTGGGGGAACAGTCGCTTTCCCGGCGGCAACGGCCGGCAAGCCAGTCGTCATTCGCTTCTGGGCCGACTGGTGCAAGTATTGCGAGGCCGAAATGAAGGCCATCGAGACGATCTACCAGCGGCACAAGGACAAGGGGCTCACCGTGCTGGCAGTGAACGCGGGACAGGACAAGGCGACAGCGGCGGCCTTCGTGAACAAGATCGGCGTCACCTACCCGATCCTGCTAGACGAGCAGACGGTGACTGCCAAGCGCTACGGTGTCGTCGGCCTGCCAACGACCTTCTTCGTTGATGGTGCGGGTGTGGTTCGCGGCAAGGTCATCGGCGAAGCCGATGAAGCGACTTTCGAGCGCGAGGCGCTGGCATTGCTGAAATGAGCGACAGCACGATCTGCGATCTGTGTGGCTTGAAAATCGGCGCACAGGTGTGGAAACTGAAAGCAGCGGGCAGCGAAGTCCGTTTCTGCTGCGAAGGATGCAAGGGCATCTACCAGATGCTGAACGATATCGACGACGATGCTGATGCAGAAGCGTCACCGAACAACCGTGGAGAAGGAGAAAAATCATGATGCACCCGATGATGCAGGAAGCAGCAAAACAGGCACCGCACATGATGGGCGAGATGATGAAGCCGATGATGATGGCCTCGACCGGCTTCGTCGCCGCGCGCGCGCTGGCCGGCAACCCGGTGCTCCATCTGCTGCGCAACCCGCTCCTGTTGCTTGCCGCCGGCGCTGCTGCCGGCTACCTCGGCTACAAGTACCGCAAGGAAATCCTCGAAGCCGTGGCCAAGGCGACCGACATGGGCAAGGACTTCGCGCTGCAGCAGAAGGAAAATCTCAACGACCTGATGGCCGAGGCGCAGGAAAGCAACGAGACGGCTGCCAAGTCGGCTAGCAGCACCGAGACGCCGCCCCCGCCGGCTGCCTGACAATTCCACCGGGTCCGGAGGAGCTTCACGATGAGCCATCACGCTCGCCAGATTTATGTACTGCACAAGGGCGACGGCCACTTGCGGCTGGCATTGCCGGCGCTGTTTGCCAACCCCGGTTCGGCGCGGGTGATCGAGGCTGCGCTGGTTCGCTTGCCCGGCGTGCGCGCTGCCGAACTTGAACTGCGCGGCAGCAAGCTGGCCGTGCATTTCGACCCATTGGCCAGCAGTCACCGGCAGATTGCGCTGGTGCTCAATGCCACGCTGGATGAAGCAATTGCCGCTGCGGCACCAGCCACGGCTGAAACCTCGCGACGCCCATCGGCTGACCTGGAAGTCTGGCGCGAGCGCGCAAAGCAGTGGGCCGACTACCTGAAACACAAGATCATGGCGGCCGAGCATGCACTGCGGGCACAGATCGCCAAACCGTCGGCCGGTAATGCAGTCGTCAGCACGGGAAGTGGCGGTGGCGCATCGCCATGGCAACGCGCACTCAATCCGGCGCTGCTCAATGAACGCTCGGTAATCAATTTCATCAACGACATTGCCGCCTTCTACCTGATTCGTGTGCACTGGAACCTGATCACCAGGCACTGGCTACAGTCACCGCTGAAACATTCCAATGCCTGGCTTACCGTGTTCTACCTGACCTTCCTGCTCGTGCGCTACCGGAAACGCAATGCGGCTGTCGCTACCCCCGCGCCGATGCTGCAAGCACCGAAGCCGGAAGATTCAGCGGTGACACCATGACAGTTGCGACGACCGTTGAAGTTCGCCTGGCACATGCGCTGACGCGTCGCATTCGCGTCGTCGTGCCGGAGCTCTGTCGCGACGAAGAGCGCATCTATCTGCTGGAAATTCTGCTGCGCAAGCGGCCGGCCGTTCGTGAGGTGAAGAGCGAGCCGCGCATCGGTTCGCTGACCCTCCATTTCGCGCCGGAAGAAATTTCACGCGACGATCTGCTTGCTGCGGTCACGCACATCGCTTCCGCACTGGTTCGTGCACCGCGTCCGGGCAAGCCCGCAGAAACAGCAGTTCCCGACGGCCCGCTGCAGCACAGCTCGCTGGCCATCGAGGGCATGACCTGCGCCTCGTGCGCGGCACTGATTGAGCTCACCCTGAAACGCGATCCGCGCGTGAAGACCGCTGGCGTCAATTTCGCTGCCGGCACCTGCACCGTCGATGGGCAACTGGATCGCGACGCCGTATTCACGCTGGTCGAACGCCTCGGCTACATCCCGCGCCCGATGGACACGCTGTCCCAGCGCCGCTTCCTGGTCGAACGCGAGAAGATCCTGCGCGAAGAAGCGAAGAAACGTTTTGTTGCCGCCGCCGCGCTGACCGCGCCGCTGATGGTGCTGGGCATGGCCATGCCGCACAACTACAGCCTGCGCCTGCTGCAGTTCCTGCTGGCCACACCGGTGGTGTTCGGTGCCGGCAAACCCTTCTTCGAGAAAGCCGCCCGGCTGGCACAGAACCGCAGCGCCAACATGGATACGCTGATCGCGCTCGGCGCCGGCGCGGCCTATGTCTACAGCCTGCCCGGCCTGCTGCCGCACCGGAAGACGCACTTCCTCTATTTCGAAGCTGCCGCCAGCATCGTCGCCTTCGTGCTGCTCGGCCGCTACATGGAAGAAAAGGCCAAGGGCAAGGCCGGCGAGGCCATCCGCCAGTTGATCGAGCTGCAGCCGGCTACCGCGACCCTGCTCAAGGACGGTGTCGAGGTCATTGTCGATGTCGAATCGATCCTGCCCGGCGACACGCTGCTGGTCCGCCCCGGCGAGCGCATCCCGACCGATGGTGAAGTCGTTTCCGGCTGCTCGGCCGTGGATGAATCGATGCTCACTGGCGAAAGCATTCCGGTCAGCAAGGCCGCCGGCGACAAACTGATCGGCGGCTGCATGAACCAGAACGGCGCGCTGACCCTGCGCGCCACCGCCGTCGGCCGCGACACCGTGCTGGCGCACATCGTGCGCATGGTTGACGAGGCGCAGAACGCCAAGCTGCCGGTGCAGAAGCTCGCCGACCGCATTTCTTCCGTCTTCGTGCCAGGGGTCATGGGCATTGCCGGCCTGACCGCCGGCGGCTGGCTGCTCGGCGGCGCGCCGGCGACGCATGCGCTGGCCCATGCCATCGCCGTGGTCCTGATCGCTTGCCCCTGCGCACTCGGGCTGGCCACGCCGACGGCGATCATGGCCGGCACCGGTGCCGCGGCACGGCGCGGTATCTTCATCCGCAACGGCAGCGCGCTGGAGATCGGCGCCAAGGTGAGCACCGTCGTCTTCGACAAGACCGGCACGATCACCGAAGGGCGCCCGGTCGTGGCCGACTGGGAGAATCGTTCGTCGCTGAGCGACAAGGATCTGCTGGCCCTGATCGTGACGGCCGAGAACGGCTCCGAGCATTACCTGGCCAAGGCTCTGCGCGAACTCGGGCACATGCTCGGCGCCCGCGCCGATCTTGCACTGAACGATTTCCGCGCCGAACCTGGCCACGGAGTCGGCGCGGAAGTCGATGGCCATGCGCTACTCATCGGCAACACCGAGTGGATGGCCGCCAACGATGTCGACACCTCGATGCTGGCAGCGGCCACAAACGCCGCCGGCGCTGCAGGCAAGACCCCGGTTTTCGTCGCCATCGACGGTCAGCTGGCAGCCTTCTTCGCCATTGCCGACCAACCGCGCAGCGACGCTGCCGAAACCATTGCCTGGCTGCATCGGCTCGGCATCAAGACGATCATGGCCACCGGCGACACCGAAGCGGCAGCCCGTCATGTGGCCGGCCTCGTCGGCATCGACCGCATCGAAGCCCGTGCCACCCCGGCCCGCAAGCTGGAATTGATCCGTGGCCTGCAGGCCGCGGGGGAAGTCGTAGCCATGGTCGGCGACGGCATCAACGATGCCCCGGCTCTGGCCGCAGCCGATGTCGGCATGGCCGTGGGCGGCGGCACCGACATCGCCGTCGAGATGGCCGACATCACGCTGGTCAAGGGCGACCTCGGCAAGGCCGCAGAAGCACTGTCGATCTCGCGACGGACGATGCGCATCATCCGCGAAAACCTGTTCTGGGCACTCGGTTACAACACCATCGCCATCCCGGTAGCCGCTGCCGGTCGACTGAACCCGATGATTGCGTCAGCGGCAATGGCCGCCAGTTCGGTATCGGTCGTCGTCAACTCACTGCGCCTGTTGCGCCGGGGATAAGCCGCGCGCATGGAAGGCCACGAACACCACGTTGTCGAGGGCTTCGGCTACTTTGCGGCCTTCATGACCGGCCTGCTCGGTAGCGGCCATTGTCTTGGCATGTGCGGCAGCCTCGTCTGCGGCTATTTCATCCGCGCCAAACAGCTTGGCGGCGAGGCCAAGGCCGGGTTTTCGCCTTACCTTACCTACCACGCGGCCCGTGTTTCGGTGTATGGCTGCGTCGGCCTGCTCGCCGCCGCCCTCGGCGCCGTACTCGTCTCCACCGGCCAGATCGGTCTGGCGCAAGGCATCCTGCAGATCATTGCCGGCCTCATCGTCATCCTGCTCGGGCTGGAACTGCTTGGCATCTCGCCACTGAAGCTGACTGTCGGCTTCGCGCCGGCGCGCTGGCTGCGTCAGCAGTTCGCCGGTGCCGCTCAGAAAGGCATGGTGCGCGGTGCCGCCATCGCCGGGCTGGTCAATGGCCTGATGCCGTGCTCGATGACCATGGCCATGGCAGTGAAGGCCACCACCGCGCCTTCGGTACCGGAAGGCGGCCTGCTACTGCTCGCCTTCGGCGCCGGTACCCTGCCGTCGATGCTGCTGGCCAGCGTGCTGTTCGGCAAACTCGGGCCGAAGATGCGCGGCTATCTGCAGAAAGGCGCCGGGCTGTTCGTCATTGCGCTCGGGCTTTCAACGCTGTGGCAAGGCATTGCCTACTTCCACGTCATGAACCGGCTGGTCAACTAGCCCTGCAGCTGCGACGATTTGCCGCACGACCACAGCATCAGCCGGCGCTAATATGCGTTTGAAGCCATTCAAGCAAAGAGGAGATAGACCATGAAACGTCGCGACCTGTTGAAACTTTCGCTGGCCACCGGCGGCCTTGCCGTCGCTACGGGGGTTCAGGCTCAGTCAGCCTGCAGCACCGACGGCACGCCGGCGCAGTTCGTACCGAAGAAGGCTCCGGACGCCAGCCCGCTGCAGGGAGAACTTGAGAAGCATCCGAAGTGCCCCTATTGCGGCATGGACCGCAAGGAACACCACCGCAGCCGCATGCTGGTGCAGTACAGCGATGATCTGGTCGATGGCACCTGCTCGATCCACTGCCTCTCGTTGAGCCTCGGCGTGAATATCGACCGCGAGCCGAAGGAGATCTGGGGGCCGGATTTTGGCGCAGTGGCCGAACCGCGCCCGCTGGTGCCGGTCGACAAGCTGACCTACCTGATCGGTGCTGACCTGAAGCATGCGATGACCAAGCGCAGCAAGCATTCGTTCGCCTCCGCCGATACCGCCAAGGAGTTCCAGGCGAAGCACGGTGGCACGCTGGCCAAGTTCGACGAGGCCTTGCGCGAAAGCTATCTCGACATGGCCGGCGACGTGGCGATGATCCGGAAAAATCGGGAAGAGCGGCGCAAGCGTGCGATGGAACAGAAAAAACAGGGCTGACATGCAGCGACGTTTTTTTCTTGCCGCACTTTTCCTGCTCGGGCTGGCCACCACGGCCGGCGCCCAGCAAGTGCTTTCCGGCATTCCGAAACCGGGCGCCAGGGACCTCTGCCCGGTCTGCGGGATGCTGGTTTCGAAGTACCCGAACTGGGCGGCAACGGTGCTCTACAAGGACGGCCATGCGCATCACTTCGACGGCGCCAAGGATCTGTTCAAGTACCTGCAGGATCTGTCGAAATACGCTCCCGGCCACCGCGCTGAAGACATGCTCAGCATTGCCGTCACGGATTTCTACAACCTCGAGAAGATCGATGCCAGGCAGGCGCTCTATGTCGTCGGTTCCGACGTCCTCGGACCGATGGGGCACGAGTTGGTCCCGCTCGCCACACGTACCGACGCCAACGATTTCATGAAGGATCACAAGGGCAAGCGTTTATTGAGCTTCGATCAGGTGACGAAGGAAATCGCGGAAAAGCTGGACCGCGGCAAATTCGACTGATCAGCGCGGGTCTTTCGCCAACAGCCATTGCGTGACCGACTGCCACCAGGCCGCGTCGGTACGCTCCACCCAGTCGTTGTGATCCGTATTGGGTACGACCCACAGGTGCTTTTCGGCAGCCAGTCCGTCGAACAGCAGGCGGCCAAAGTTTGCCGGCACAATCTGGTCGGCTTCCGCCAGCACCACTGCCACGCGCCCACGAAATGTGGCCAGATGCGCGACGCTGTCGTAGCGATCACTTAGCAGCCAGCCTACGGGCAACCACGGGTAGTGATGCGCGGCGACCGACTTCAGCCGATCCCACGGCGTCACCAGCAGCATCCCGGCAATGCCGGAGTGCTGTAGCCGATCGCTGGCGGCGGCCGCCACACCCGCCCCAAGCGACTCGCCGAGCAGATAGATCGGCTCGGCAAACTGGCTGCGCGCCAGCGCAATGGTTTCTGCCGCGTCGGTGACCAGACTCTCCTCTCCCAGCTTGCCCGGGCGCGGACCGTAGCCCGGATACTCGGCGAGGATGACGCGCCAGCCGAGCGGCACCAATGCCTCGGCATAGAAACCGCGATGGCCAGCGTGCCCGGCGTTGCCATGGAAGACAAGGATCGTGCCGCGCACTGCTCCGGAAGCCGGCGCCGCCAGCAAGCCACGGAAGGACTCGGCCGATGGCCACGCCTGCGCGCCGGGAACGAAGCGCGTCACCTCCGCAAGAACGGTCTTGTCTGGGTAGTAGAGCAGGCGATCCTGTGACATGGCGAGTCCGGTAATGGCAATGGCGAAGACAGCGAGGATACGCAATAGCGGTGCGACGGCTTTCATGCCGTACAGATTACTCCGGCGACCGCTCAGAAGCGATGCGTCAGCGTCAGCCGGAAGGTCCGCGGCTCTGCCGGGTGGGTGTGGATGTCGTTCACCGGCGCGGCCTCGTTGCGCAACTGCGACTCATACCAGTAGTCGATATCGCTGATCTTGCGGTCGAACAGGTTGAAGACATCGAGCATCAGGGCCGTCTTACTGTCCACGCGATAGCCAAGGCGCAGATTGGCGATGGCCGACGAGTTCGATTTCACCGAATTGTCCTCGATCAGCGGGCGCGGGCCAAAGTAACGCAGGCGCAACGCACCGAACCACGACCCCAGCGCATCGACGGTCGCGCCCAGATTGGCCGTGGTCGCCACCGCCCCGGGAATATGATTGCCGGCCGGATCGCTGCCACGGAAACGCGCATGCGACCACGACAGGTCGGCATCGAACGAGAGCCAGGAATTCACCGACCACAGATTGTTCCACTCCACCCCCTGCCGGCGAGACGGCCGG
>JAUPVD010000228.1 GCA_030917225.1 Pseudomonadota bacterium | reverse complement strand
TAGAGCGCGGTCAGCTTGTCGCGTACGTCCTGGCTCATTCTGCGGCGCCGATCGAAGCGCGTCAGGACATAGCGCCGCTCAATCCGCCGTCGCATGACCGGCTCGAGAATTTCCAGTGTGCGCGTCATGTGCTCGGCAGCCTTCAGCGACAGATAGTCGGTTGATATCGGCACCAGCAGGTAATCACAGGCAAACAGTGCATTGAGCGACAGGACGCCGACATAGGGGCAACAGTCCATCAGTGTGACGCGACCCGGCTGGCGGGCGTCGAGTGCGTCGAGACCCACGCGTAGCTTGTTGAGGATCGCCGGCCCCTTGCCGAAAATCGAGTCGACCTTGATCAACTGCTGGTGCGATGGAATCAGACCGCCCAGGCCTTCCCAAAGCGTTTCAAGCTGTTCCAGCGATTTCAGATCCTGGTAGAAGGCGAACAGGCTCTTTTGCGAGTCCTGCGGGGGATTTCCATAGACGCCGGACAGGTGACATTGCGGGTCAAGATCCACGAGCAAGGGATTGCCACCGTCACGGGTGACCGCCGCAGCAAGATTCAGTGCCGTCGTTGTTTTCCCGACACCGCCCTTCTGATTGAATACCGCAATTCGCATCCAGACTCCCGACGCCCCACTGTATATACAAGGCGCTATTTTTCCCTTAAGATTCCACCCCTTGCAACCTAGGTGCACCGCCCGTTTCGGGGCATCGGGGATTCCGGCGGCGTGAGCCGCCGTTTCAGTTTCATGGCCTGAAAAAAGGCTGACTCAAGGCAGACTCATTATGTCTCATTTAATGAATACCTACGCACGTCTTCCGGTGACTTTTTCTCACGGGGAAGGCAGTCGCCTGACTGACACTCACGGCAAAAATTACCTGGACGCTTTGTCCGGCATTGCCGTCAACACGCTCGGCCACAATCATCCGGTGCTGGTCAAGGCAATCGCGGAGCAGGCCGGGCGCATGCTGCATGTGTCGAACCTCTACGGCATCCGCGAACAGGAGCAACTGGCCGACCGTTTGTGTGCGCTCTCGGGCATGAGCGAAGCCTTCTTCTGCAACTCGGGTTGCGAAGCCAACGAGGCGGCGATCAAGCTGGCACGCTTTTATGGGCACCAGAAGGGTGTCGATAGCCCGGCGATCATCGTCATGGAAAAGGCTTTCCACGGCCGCACGCTGGCAACCTTGTCGGCCACGGGAAACCGCAAGGCACAAGCGGGTTTCGAACCGCTCGTCTCGGGTTTCGTGCGCGTTCCCTACAACGACCTTGATGCGATCCAGGCCGTAGCCGAACACAACAAGAATGTCGTCGCCGTGATGCTGGAAATGGTGCAGGGCGAGGGCGGTATCAATATCGCTTCCGTTGAATTCCAGCGCGGCCTCCGTCAGCTCTGTGACGAACAGGGCTGGCTGCTCATGTGCGATGAGGTTCAGTGCGGTATCGGTCGTACCGGCAAGTGGTTCGGTTTTCAGCAGGGCGGTGTTCTCCCGGATGTGACGACACTGGCCAAGGGCCTCGGCTCGGGTGTGCCGATCGGCGCCTGTCTGACAGCGGGAAAGGCGGCCGGTCTGTTTAAGCCGGGCAATCATGGCTCCACGTTCGGTGGCAATCCGCTGGCCTGTACGGCGGCATTGACGACGCTGGCTACCATCGAGACAGATGGCCTGATGGCCCGTGCCGAAGTTGTTGGCGCGGCGATCCGTCAGGGCATGAAGGATGCGTTGGTGGGCGTGGACGGCATCGTCGATATCCGCGGGCTGGGCCTGATGATCGGCATCGAACTCGACCGCCCCTGTGGCGAATTGGTGACCCAGGCACTCAATGCCGGCCTGCTGATCAACGTGACGGCCGAGAAGGTGGTGCGTCTGCTGCCGGCATTGGTCATGACCGATGCCGAAGCGAAGGAACTCGTCGAGCGTCTGTCGGCGCTGATCCGCGCGTTCCTTGCCGCGTAAGGAGCCTGCCATGGCAGCCGTGAAGCACTATCTGCAGTTCAATGATCTGACGCGCGAGGAGTACGACTACCTCTTCGCCCGCACGCGCTGGATCAAGCAGCAGTTCAAGTCCTACCAGCAGTACTGGCCGCTGACCGACCGCACACTGGTGATGATCTTCGAGAAGGCCAGCACGCGCACGCGTCTGTCGTTTGAGGCCGGCATGCACCAGCTCGGCGGCTCGGCGATCTATCTCAACACGCGCGATTCCCAACTCGGGCGCGGCGAGCCGGTGGAGGATGCGGCGCAGGTGATTTCGCGCATGAGCGACGTCGTCATGATCCGCACCTTCGAGCAGGAAATCATCGAGCGCTTCGCCGCCAATTCGCGCGTGCCGGTGATCAACGGCCTGACCAACGAATACCACCCGTGCCAGATCCTGGCCGACATCTACACCTACATCGAGCATCGCGGCTGCATCCAGGGCAAGACGGTGGCCTGGGTTGGCGACGCAAACAATATGTGCAATACCTGGCTGCAGGCGGCCGAGGTGCTGGACTTCAAGGTCCACGTGTCGACC
>JAUPVD010000227.1 GCA_030917225.1 Pseudomonadota bacterium | reverse complement strand
TGCGTCAATGTTGCTCGCTGTCACCATTCCGGTGACTTCGATACGCAGTGCCGGCAGTGCGTCGGGCGCCTTGCCGGCCGGCTTCACGGTCTCGGGCTCGGGCACGTAGGCTGCAACGTCCTTGGCGAACTGCTGCCAGCCGGCGACGATGCGCTCGCGCATCGCCGGGTTCGACTCGTACCACACGCCAAAGGTGTTCTCCGGCGTGCCGTCCGTCGTGGTGAAGTAGATTCGCTCGCAGCCAGCGACCATCAACTGCTGCTCCATCTGGACGGTGTAGTGCTCGTCCAGCGTGCCGGCCTCCACGTCGGCGCGCAGATACTGGTTCAGCAGCTTGGTTTCCCAGCCCGTATCGCCGAGCATCGTCAAGCCGTCCATTGAGGCCAACAGCGGCAGGCCGTTGACGTCAGCGCTCATCGTGACCGGATAGAGGTCGTCGCCGATGATGCCCTCGACTATCGGGCGGGCCGCAGCTTCGGCGGCATGGCCGTCGTCAAACCGGCGTTGCGTGGCGGCGTCGACCTCTTCAACAATGCCGGTCGCCTTGCGCTTCAGCAGGTAGGCGCGCTCCTGGTATTTCGAGACGCCCAGCATCGCGCTGGCCTCGCTGGCGGTGAAGTGCTTGGCGCGCAGCGCGTGCCAGGCATCGGAGCCCTGGGCGCAGTCGTGAGTGACGCGGTTCGTGATCGTGATGTTCATTGCTGGGCCTCCGTGGCTTCGTAGTCCTGCAGCCAACCGTCGTCGTCGGCCTGAGCTTTTTGCTCGGGCGCGTCGATGACTTCGGTCTCAGGTTCAGGTTCAGGTTCAGGTGCGGGTGCGGTCTTGGGCTGCGCTGCGGCACGAATCGCGGCTTTTTGAGCCTCGGACAGCGCGCCCTTGGTGCTGGCGCGCGTGATGACCTCTTCCGCCGTCAGCTTCCCGCCCTGGATCGCAGCGGACCACTTCGGCAGGTTGTCGGCGAAGGCCGATTGCGAGTAGTCGGGCAAGGCCGCGGGCTGTGCGGGACGGCTCGAGACAACCTCGGCGGCGCCCATGTCGCGCTCGGCGATGCGCTCGGCCTCGTCCTGGTCGTAGATGCCGCCATATCCAAAGGCCATCCGAGCGCACTGGATCATTGCTTTGTGCCGCAAGAACCGTTTCGGGTGTGTCTGCCACGGGCCGATAACAGGCCCGAACTTGCCCTTGAATGGCTCGCGGTACACTTCGTCCAGGTACTCACGAATGATGACCGGGCGAGTCCGATCTTTCCGGTACATCGCACACTCAATCCATGCCGGCGCGTCGCTGTTGGCTCCAGGCATCCTCACCATCTCGTCGGACTGTGCGAACTCCATGCCGTCGAATTGAGGGTTGTCGTTGATGATGCGCGCCCAGCCGTCCACGCCAACGACGGGCACAATCCCGTTGTTTTTGTCGGGGAAGGCGTAAATCTCTTTCGTCCATGGGTTCAGTCCGTACTGGTTTGCGACAACCATCAACGCAGTCATCTGCGCGTTTGTGACTTCGCCCTTGAAAGCAGTAGCCTTCAGGGTTTCAATCAAGTCGCTTCCGTCCGCGCCCATGTCCAGCTTTGCCGCTAACTTGCTGGTCAGCGTCGTCAGTGCAGTGCTCATTTCAATTTTTCTCCAACCATCTATCAAACGCGATCCGGCTTTCGCCGTTCCGCTTCCTGTGCTCAGGGTGCGCCGCTTCAAACTGCTGGCGCTTCCAGTCCACCCACTCGGTCTGCGTCATGTGCAGGCCGTCGGTTCGGCGGTCATAGGACGCCTTCCGCGTGATGTGCGGCAGCAGGGCGGTGGCGTTGCGCTGGACCGTCATGAAAGCCACCACGGCGCGGTTGCGAGAGCCGCGATGAGGCCGACGAAGGCGACAAAGCCGATCACCGCGTCGCGCAGCTCGACCCGCTCGCGCCGGTCGGCGACGAAGCGGATGCTCCGTTGCTTGCGCGGCGTCTCGCGCGGGAAACGGAAGTGGTCGGGGTTTGCGCGCTCGATGCGCTGAAGCTGGCGTTCAAGCGTCAGTTTCTCGGTTGTCGTTTGGCTCATCATTCATCCCCCGTATTCATTCCAAGCGCCTCGCCAATCAGGACGAGCACGATCATTGCTGCTGCCATTGCTGCGTGTGCGAGCGTTTCCATTTCGCTTTCCTCCACATCAGGGCGATGCCTGCACCAATGAGCGCGAGCGTTCCCGGCTCAAGCCTTGTTTTATGCTGCTTCTGCCCACTCAATGGCGGAAAGCGCCTCTTCCCATACCCAATGCGTTTCGTCGTCCATCGCGCCTGGCGGAAGATCAAGCGCAGCATTTGCAGCCTCCGCGAGCTGCGTTGCACTACCGAACCCGTCCGCGTTGTTGCGCATCCACGACCGGACTTGTCTGCGATTGGCATTCGGCTTGGGCGGTATCACGCAGGGGCGCGGCTTGCGCTCCATCGTTGCCGCCTCGATCTCGCGCTGGCGATCGGTAATAGCTCGTCCAGTCTCGATCACCCATTTGCGGTAGCGGTTTTCTTGCTTGACGCTCATAACCACCTCCTGTTGATCCAGCGGAGCGCACTGTCACTGCGCTCGACTTGAACAACGGTGCTTCCGTTTGTTCTTTCTCACCGCCACGGTTTGCTTGGCGGTGCCGCACTCGGGCAGTCCGTGGCCCCGCATATGCAGGGGCCTCCTGGAGTCGTCTGGTATCGCATGTCAGTCCCTCGCATACCCCGTTGAGAAGAAAATCCGGGCGCGGTCTTCGCGGAGTCGCCCGGTAATCCAGCCGCGTCTGGCGCTTCTCTCAGGGGAGGTGATCGGTGTCAGTCCTGCGCCCGGACAAACTCGCCGTCATCGGTGACGCGGTAATCGACGTTCGGCTCGATTCCGTCCTCGCCGACGTAGGCAACAGCGATGCGGTAACGCTTGCCGTCGTGGTAGGTCAGGGCGATTGCTCCGCCGTTGGCGGCGCGCGCCGTCGATCCAAGCGAGGCGGCCATGCAGACGCAGTTTTCGCCCGAGGCTGCGAGCTGGCTGCCGTAGCCCGAGGCGGCGAGCTTGCTGCCGTCGCCCGAGGCTGCGAGCTGGCTGCCGTAGCCCGAGGCGGCGAGCTGGCTGCCGTAGCCCGAGGCGGCGAGCTGGCTGCCGTAGCCCGAGGCGG
>JAUPVD010000226.1 GCA_030917225.1 Pseudomonadota bacterium | reverse complement strand
GAGGGTGCACGGGCATCGGAGAGGATCACAGCCGTATTGCCCGCAGTAAACGCCCGAGCCAGCCCCTCGGCAACGGTTATCAGCGGCGTCACCGCGTTGCTGAATACGGCTTCGATACCACCGCCGCCGCTGGCGCAGGAAGCCTCTCGCAGCAAGGCAACCGCGCGGGCCACTTCTTCGCGGGAAGCTTCGAGTTCTTTGCCGGTCTCGCGGGCGATGATCTTGGCGAAATCGCCACCAAACTGATCGAGCAGCGAGGCCAGCTCGGCCAGCAACCGCTCGCGCAGCGGCAGGTCCTCGGACCAGTCGGGCTGGGCATCGCGACAGGATAGAAGCGCCCGCTCGACCTCATCGACGCCGCACTTCGGTACGCGGTAGCGCACCTCGCCATCGGCCTCGCGAATATCAATGAACTCTTCGAAGACACTGAACCAGGCGTGGCCGTCGATCCAGAGGGGAATGGCAGGTATGCCGTCATCCAGTTTCATGCTTTGCTTCTTTCGTTTCGGTTTTTATACATTTCGCGGAAGGTGCGTCCCTGCGGCGCAGGGAAATCGCGCCCTTCCGTCCAGCCCGGCGCAACACCGAGCACATTGATACGGTCGCTCCCCTCGGCCAGCCAGTTGAGGTAGCGCACGCCGAGCCTGCTGGCCAGCGCATAGATGGCCGGGCGCTGTGCGACCCAGCTCCACGCGGCCAGCGCGACACGCTCCGACCACGGGCGCAGGCCGCGCTCGGTCTGCTTCTCACGCAGCTTGCGCAGCAGTTCCGGCAGCGGGATACGCACCGGGCAGACGACACCACACTGGTTGCACAGGGTTGAAGCATGCGGCAGATCGAGGGAGTTCTCGAGGCCGGTGTAGAGCGAGGTCAGCACCGACCCCATCGGCCCGGGATAGACCCAGCCGTAGGCGTGACCGCCAACCGACTGATAGACCGGGCAGTGGTTCATGCAGGCGCCGCAGCGGATGCAGCGCAGCATCTCCTGGAACTCGGAGCCAACCAGCCCGGCCCGGCCATTGTCGACAAGGACAAAATAGGTGTGCTCGGGGCCGTCGGAATCTTCCACACCCTTGATGCCGGTACAGACGGATACGTAGTTGGAGATCTCCTGTCCCGTTGCCGAGCGCGGCAGGAGGCGCATCAGTGTGGCGAAGTCTTCGAGGTTGGGAACGATTTTCTCGATGCCGGTGATCACCACGTGCACCTTGGGCAGCGTCGTCACCATGCGGCCGTTGCCCTCGTTGGTGACCAGCGCGACCGAACCGGTTTCGGCAATCAGGAAGTTGCCACCGGAAATTCCCATGTCGGCGGTGAGGAAGTGCTCACGCAGCACCTCGCGGGCTTCACGGGTAAGGGCTGGAATGTCAGTCTTGCGCGGCTTGTCGTGGGTGCGGGCGAAAAGGTCGGCCACCTCGTCGAGGTTCTTGTGGGCCGCCGGGGCGATGATGTGCGAAGGCGCTTCGTTGTCGTCAATCTGCAGGATGTATTCGCCGAGGTCGGTCTCGACCGGCTGGATGCCCGCAGCCATCAGCGCGACATTGAGTTGAGCCTCTTCCGAGAGCATCGACTTCGATTTGGTGACCTTCTTTACGTCATGGCGCTTGGCGATGGCAATGACGTGCTCGCAGATTTCGCGGCCATCCCTGGCCCAGAGGACGGTGGCGCCACGCTGCGTAGCTTTTTCCTCGAACAGCTCGAGCCAGACGTCGAGGTTCTCCAGCACACGGTCACGGATCATCTGGCCGGCATCGCGCAACGCTTCAAAATCCGCGCCCCCGTTGATTCCGTAGGCATCGACGGCGCGGGCGCGCATGCCGACGAACTTGTCCTTGAATCCGGCAAGATTCTTCTGCAATTGCACGTCGGCCAGTTTTTCACCGGCGCGTGCCTTGAAGAACATGGCCTGCGAACGCATCAGTCGGATTTTCCGTTCGAACTCGACAGGGCTTCCGACACTCCGGCCAGCACCTCGGCCACATGCAGCACACGCGTTTTCTCGTCGCCCATGCGGCGCAGCTTGCCCTCGATGTTCAGCAGACAGCCGAGGTCGCCGCCGACCACGGCATCTGCCATCGCCGCCTGCGCATTGACACACTTCTTCTCGGCAATCGAAGCCGAGATGTTGCCGAACTTGACCGAAAAGGTGCCGCCAAAGCCGCAGCAGGCTTCGGATTCCGGCATTTCCTTGAGCGTTGCTCCGGGCACCCTGGCCAGCAACTGGCGCGGCTGCGCCTTGATGCCGAGACTGCGCAGGCCGGTGCAGGAATCATGGTAAGTGAGGCTGCCATCAAAGCGGCCGGGGACGGCCTGTACCTTCAACACATCAACGAGAAAGCTGGTCAGCTCCCAGGTACACGCTGCCAGCGCTTCAGCACGACGACGCCATTCGGGGTCGTCAATGAACAGGCCGGGGTACTCGGTACGGATCTGGTCTGCGCACGAGCCGGAGGGAGCAACCACGTAATCGAAACCTGCGAACTCGGTGATCGTTTTTCTGGCCAGCGCCATCGCTGCCTTGCGGTCGCCTGAATTGAAAGCCGGCTGGCCGCAGCAGGTCTGGCTTGCCGGCACGACGACCTCGCAGCCGGCGGATTCCAGCAGCCGGATCGCGGCAAAGCCGATGCTCGGACGCATCAAATCAACGAGACAGGTGACGAAAAGGGCGACTTTCATCAATTTTGCATTGTGAAATGGTAAGATGCCGCAGCGCAACAAAGCACCGGATAGTGAAACAAACAAGCGGCGCAGTAAGGGCGCAATTATAGTCGCTTCGTTACGCACACCCCGCTTTCCCCGCACTCCCCCTGCGGAAAAACAGAAGATCAGACGAGAGCCCCATGGCAGAACAGCAGGAAAACAAGAATTCCATCCAGGTCATCGAGCGCATGATGTCACTGCTCGATGTGTTGGCTGAGTCGCCCGACCCGGTGGCATTGAAGTATCTGGCGCAAGCCACCGGGCTGCATTCCTCGACAGCCCACCGTATCCTCGCCTCCTTGACCGGTTCGCGCTTGGTCGAACGCCACGACGCAGGCACCTACCGACTGGGCATTCGCCTGCTCGAACTCGGCAACCTGGTGAAATCGCGCCTCAATATCCGCGACGTGGCCAGCGCCTATA
>JAUPVD010000225.1 GCA_030917225.1 Pseudomonadota bacterium | reverse complement strand
CGATGATCGACGGCGTGGTGCGTGCGCCTTCGGAGTTCTCGATGACCTTCGGCTGGCCGCCTTCCATGATGGCGACGCAGGAGTTGGTGGTGCCGAGGTCGATGCCGATGATCTTGCCCATGTTGTATTTCCTTTCAAGAGAATTTTGTGCAATGCGTTTTGCGATGTACCCAACATTGGGGCGCCATCGGATAAATCAAGATTTCAGTGCAGCAAGATGGCCTCAGGCGCACCCCAAGAGTACTTGTTCGTAATGCGCGGAGCGCCTTACTCAGGCGTCTTTCGCCTTGGCCACGGCCACCATGGCCGGGCGCAGCGTGCGGTCGGCGATCAGGTAGCCCTTCTGGAAGACCTGGACGACGGTGTTGGCCGGCTGATCGGCGTCGATCATGGCCATTGCCTGGTGGCGGTGCGGATCAAATTTTTCGCCGACCGGGTTTACTTCGATCACGGCGGCCTTGTCGAAAGCGGCAACGAGGTTCTTCAGCGTCAGCTCGACGCCCGACCGCAGCGAATCGGGGTTCTGGTCGGCCAGGGCCATCTCCAGCGTGTCCTTGACTGCCAGCAGATCGCCAGCAAACTTCTCGACACCGAACTTGTGCGCCTTGCTGATATCTTCCTGAGCGCGGCGGCGCATGTTTTCAGTCTCGGCCTTGGCGCGCAGCCAGGCGTCGTGGTGTTCCTCGGCACGCAATTCGGCCTGACGCAGCAACTCTTCCAGACTCGGTGTCGTTTCTGCTTCGGCGATGGTGGTTTCAGCCTGTGCCGCGATTTCCGGCGTGTCGTTCTCGGGCAGGAGAGCTTCCTGGGGCGGCGTCTGTTCTTGCATATTGGAGTCGCTTTTGATGAAAGTGGCAGGTAGTTTGGGGTGCCTGGGGCTTTTTCAAGGGGTTGGCTGAATTTTTTCGCCGACAGTCATTTCTGATCCTGCTAGCAGCCTGTCGGGCTTGAAGAATCGAAGCGAAAAATGAGGGGGCCGAGAACAGGTTTTCACGGGTTTCAAGCGAATAGTCGTTCTATTCGCGCAGAAAGCTGGGGAGATCTGGGCCGGCATCCCTCGTTTTGCAGCCGATTTCCTTTAAGCCCGACAGGCTGCTAGGATTCGATCCATGGCGGAAAAAATCGGCAAATACGAGGTGATTCGTACCCTGGGCAAAGGGGCGACGGCCATTGTCTATCTGTGTCGCGACCCGGATGCCAACCGGGAAGTTGCCGTCAAGGTGATCCTGCTGGGCAGCAACAATGCGGCCATGTCGCGTCGCCTGATGAAGCTTTTCCAGACGGAAAGCGGCATCGGGCGCCGGCTCGATCACCCGAACATCGTGCGCATCCACGATGCCGTGGTCGAGCCTGAGCGCGCCTATATCGTCATGGAATATGTCGAGGGCACCGCGCTCGACCAGTTCGTCTCGATCAGCAAGCTGATGCCCCTGCACCGGGTCATCGGCATCATCTTCAAGTGCTGCCTGGCGCTGGATTACGCCTATCGTGAAGGTGTCATCCATCGCGACATCAAGCCGGCCAACATCATGATCACCAACGATGATGAGCCGAAGATCACCGATTTTGGCCTGTCGCTCAACCTGCAGCGCGAGGAGGGGCGGGATTCGACCTTCATCATGGGGGTCGGCTCACCGGCCTACATGTCGCCGGAGCAGATCAAGGCTTATCCGCTCAACCAGAAAACCGACCTCTATTCGCTGGGGGTCGTCCTGTTCCAGATGCTCACCGGCCGGCTGCCGTTCCGGGCGAACAATCCGGCAACGCTGATCTACCGCATCATCAACCTGGATACGCCGTCGATCTGCGCCCTGAACCCGAATCTGCCGGCCGGGCTGGATCCCATCCTCAAGAAGGCGTTGGAGAAGGATCTCTACAACCGCTACAAGAATGGTGCCGAGTTTGCCAAGGATCTGGCGGCCGTTCGCTACCAGATTCTCGAGGACCACGACACGCAGGAAGACACGGCGCATTTCAAGATGTTGCGGGATCTGCCGTTCTTCGACGATTTCGAGGATGTCGAGGTCTGGGAGTCGCTACGCATCTGCGTCTGGCGCAATCTCTCCGAGAAGATGATGCTGCTCAAGGAAGGCGAGTCCGGCCGGATGTTCGGCATCATCGTCAGCGGCTATGTCGAGGTGTCGCAGGAAGGGAAAGCGATCTATCGCCTTGGGCCGGGCGAAGTCGTTGGCGAAATGGCCTATCTGCACCCGAAGAGTGCCTTCCAGAGAACAAGCGTTGTGACCTTGGAGCCGACGGTATTCCTGGAGGTTAACTCGTCAGCGCTGGCGCTCAGTTCGGAAGAAGTGCTGGAGCGCTTCAACAAGACCCTGACCGCTCGCGTGCTCGATCGTCTGGCCGAAGCCGATGCCATTCTGGCCAAGCAGGGGCAGCGAGCCGTTGCCGCCGATGGCACCCCAGCCCCGCCCGGTGCGGGCAGCGACGGAAAGTTCGATCTCGAACTGGTTCCCTGATTCCACATTCCTGTTTTTTCCTGATTGCGTCGGCGTCGTTCAGACGCTCAGGTCCACCTGCTGCACCGTTCCCACACTACCGTTTTCCTGCAGATACAGCCCCGTGCTGCGTATCTCGCCCTGCGTCGTGTTGTCGTCGTCCTTCAGCGCAAAGGGCGTGGCGACGCGCGTCAGCGCGATGGCCCCGACGCCGGCTT
>JAUPVD010000224.1 GCA_030917225.1 Pseudomonadota bacterium | reverse complement strand
CCTTGTGGCGGCAGCGGCAGAAAGGCCGGGATGATGACCAGCGCCGCGTAAAAGACTACGACCAGCCACTGGATGCTCAGGATCAGCTTGCGGTGCCGGCGCAGGAACAGGCCGGCGGCGGTAATCCGACCGGCAGGCGGCGCTGTCGGGCGATGCGTATGGAAGGTGATGACCTGCTCAGGCATGGCCGGTTTTTTGCCAGCCAAAAATCACGACACCCCAGTAGGTCAGCCAGGCGAGCAGCACGGTCAGCGCCGGCCGGGCGCGGTAGCCGGAAAAATCGGCGAAAAGCTTGCCGGCTTCGCTGCCGTCGTCGATCAACTGCGAGGAATCCCACAGCGGATCGACGAGACCGGGCAGCCAGCCGGCGCCGATCATGCGGTCGGTGGCGGTGACTAGCAGCGCAGAGGCCAGTACCAGCAGCAGTATTGAGGAGAGCCGCAGGAGCAGGCCCATGTTCAGCAGCCGCAGGCCGCGGGCGGCCAGCCAGGCGGTCAGCGCGGCAGCGATGAAGCCTGTTGCTGCGCCGGTGATGAGATCGGAGATCCGGCCTTCCTGCGACAGGCCGTAGAGGAAAATCGCCGTTTCGGCCCCCTCGCGCGCAACGGCCAGTGCGGCCACGATCGCGACACCGAGAAAACCGGAACGCTTGACGGCCTGGCTCAGGTCGGCGTGCAGCCGGGCTTTCATCTGTCGCCCGTGCTTGCGCATCCACAGCACCATCTGCGCGATGAGCCCGGCAGCCACCAGCAGCATGCCGATCTGGAAGGCTTCCAGTGCGTTGCCGGTCAGTTCGTCCTGAACGCCGACCAGCGCCCAGCCGAGCAGCAGCGCCAGTACGACGCCGGCTGCCAGCCCGGCATACAGCGCCCGCTTGCCGCGGCCGCTGTCGTCGTTGGCCTGCAGCCACGCGTAGAGGATGCCGGCGATCAGGAAAGCTTCAAGGCTCTCCCGCCAGACCACAAAAAATGCGTTACCCATGTTTTCTCTCGCTTCATTTGTTTTGTTCTTTCGGGCGATAGTTTTTTTATTTCGCCACGATCTTTCCCTGCGCCGTTGCCTGATGGAATTCGTCAAAAAACTTGTAGGTGCCGGGTTTCATCGGATGAAACACCAGCGTGCGGGTGACGCCCGGTGCAAGCACGGTTTCCTTGCGCAGTTCCAGACTTTCGAATTCAGCCGCACCCGGCCCCTCGTTCTTCACCTGCAGGCGGAACCGGGTGTTGGCCGGTACCTCGAGTGTTTCCGGGAACAGTCGTCCATCCTTCATCAGCAAGTGGAAGGTCGGCATGTCGTCGGCGTGTGCCGGCACGCTGCTCAGCGAGAGCAGCAGGGCCAGCGCAGCGATGCCGACGGTCAGCCAGAGACTGTCGATCCGGAGGTGCTTGGGTCTGAGGGAGCCGGGGTGCATACCATTTCTCGATTGGAAGTTAGAACGCGACGTTGGCGCGCACGCCGACGACCTTGACCGAGTCCGCTTTCGAATTGGCGCCGGGGCGACCGATCCACTGGAAGTCCGGCGATACGTCGAACTGCGGCGAGATGCGGAAGCGGTAGTAGAGCTCGGCGACCTTTTCTGCCCCCGAAGGCGTGTAGGTGAAGATGCCGGTGCCGTCACCGATCAGATCGCCTTCGCCGCCGACGCGACGGTAATCGCTGCTCGAATGCAGCCAGGCACCACCGATGCCGATGGCGTCACCGCCACGGCCCCAGTAGGAACCATTGACCTCGGCACCCAGAGACAGTGCACGGTCAAGGGCCAGCTCGCCTTGGGTCAATTGGCCGTAGCGACCGAACAGGTTGATGCCGTCGCCGACGCGCTGGTCGAAGGAGATGCCAACGCCGGTGTGGGTGCCGGTGGTGACGCCGTCCAGCTCGGGGACGTCGCTGCGGTGCCAGGCATAGGCGCGGTAGTTGCCGGAAAGGCCGCCGAAGAGCTTCAGCTGTTTTTCCACTTGCAGCATGGCCAGCGGTGAATTGAAACTTTTCTGGTAGCTGGCGCCCTGTTCGCCGGCACCGAAGAAGCCGAGCGAGACACGCCAGGGTTCGGCCTTGTTCGTTTCGTTGACGTAGGCAGCGATGAAGCCGGGCTGGAAGCCGTTGGCGTCGACCGCGACTTCGCCGCCGGCATCGAGCAGCGGGTTGTGCACGAAGACCGAATTGAGGAACTGCTTCGATTCGTCGCCGGCGGCGGTGTTCTGGTCGAAGAAACCGAAGATGTCGATCTTGCCGAAGGTGAGTTCGATCTTCTCGCGCGAGTGCGGCTTGAAGCCGCCATAGGGCAGCGGAATGCTGGCCTGATACCAGGCTTGGGCAAGTATCGCTACCGAGTCGTCCGGGTTGGAGCCGCTGGCACGGAAGGCCGAGGCGTTCGGTGCGCTGGCAAACATGCCGATGTTCGAGGCCGGCGTGTTCAGGCCGAGGCCCTGACCCATGCGGAAGTGGCCGAACAGCTTGTGCTCGACATCGCCGACCGCCTCCAGCGGCAGTTCGATGGTGGCATCGGCGCGGTAGCTGAGCTGGCTGTTCGCATCCTTGGTGCCGCGCGGGAAACCGCTTGGCTTCTGGGCCACCGTGGTCAGGCTGGCGCCGGCCTTGAGGCCGTCAAGCGCCTCGATCACCTTGGACGATTTCTTCATGTCCAGCGCGTCTTTCTCGACTGCCTTGAGACGGGCCGTCAGTTCCGGTTCGTACTGCGAGATGCGGTCACTGTCGAGACCCTTGGCGATCTTTTCGTTGTCGCTCTTCAGCGTCTTCACTTCCTTTTCCAGCTCGGCGTTGCGCGCTTCCAGTTTTTCCATTCGCGCGGCGAGCTTTTCGAGCAGGGCCGGATCTGGTTTCGCGGCGAATGCAGGCATCGCCAATGACCCCAGCCCAGCTGCCGCCAGCGCGGCAACGATCAGTTTGGCGCGCATGCTCAGTACCCACCCTTCTTGCCGATGCCGACGTAGGTGAATTCGTATTCGACTTCAAACGGCTTGAACCACGGACGCACGCCGGTGGCGCGGTCGGTGTGG
>JAUPVD010000223.1 GCA_030917225.1 Pseudomonadota bacterium | reverse complement strand
CCGCCACACCGTTGTCGCGCAGCACGGCGCGGGCGACGGCGAGCTGGCTCTGCCAGATTTCCTCGGCATCGTGCTCGACCCAGCCGTGCTGCGGGTAGGACTGGGCGAACTCCTGCTGTGCCGAGGCGCAGGGCCGGCCACTGCGGTCGAAGAGGATGGCACGGGAACTGGTGGTGCCCTGGTCGAGAGCCAGCACGTAGTCGTGGCGGGCAGTGGTGTGGGTTTCGGTGATTCCCATGGCAAATTCCAGGAATGGCGTTGGCCTCACCAGTATAGCGAGACGCGCACTGGTTCAGCGCAAACACACGCTGCCCGCGGCTACTCCGCCCTGGCGTCGAAGAGATATTCGCCGCCGGCCTCATGCCCGGCGGAGACGACTGCCCCGTACTGCGGCTGTTGCGGATAGTCGTCGCTGACACCCTTGCGCACAGTGCGATAAACCTCGAAGCCGGGCTGCGTGCCGCTGACCTTGTCCAGCGTGCGTAGCAGGTGCCAGGCAAAGATCGAATGCCCTTCTTTCCCTTCGTCCGAGACCGGCTCTTCGCCACCGGACGAGAGGACGACGACGCTGCGCTTGCGCAGCACTTCCGCCCCCCCGCCCTCTCCAGCAGACAGCGATTTTTCGCGCGCCAGCGCGCCGGAGAAACAGCTGTCGGACACCAGCAGCAGTTGACGCGCGGGAATCGCTCCCAGCAGCCTGGAGATATCCGTATTCGAAATCCATTGCGCCGCAGTCTTGACCGAACCGTCAGCGGGGATCCAGTAGCCCATCCCCGTATCGTCCATCAGATAACCGTGGCCCGCGTAATACACAAAAACACTGTCCGTTACCTCGGTCTCTTTGGCTACTGCGACAACCGCCCTGACCAAATCAGATTTTCCGACATCCTTGATTACACGCACCTCAAACCCGAGCTTGTCGCGCAGCGCGACAGCGATCTGATCGACATCGCGCGCCGGCGTCTCCAGCGACGGGATCGGGTGTTGATAGCGGTTGTTTCCTATCAGCAAGGCGATGCGGCGCCCGGTCGGTTTTGCTGCCACCGTTTCCGGAACGCCACCAGCCACGGGCTTTGGCAGACATGCCGACAAATCTGCACCGGCCGCCGTACATTCGCCGACATCAACGACTTTCGGACTGCGTCGCAACTCCTCCAGGGCTTCGCGATACAGCAGTGTGCGCGCCTGGTGGCGCTGCATCTCAACTGCCTGCGTCTGAGCCCGCCCGGGAATGCCGCCGGCAAACGGTGGCGGCCGAAAGCCCTGCGCGCAAGCCACGGCCGGCATCAGAAGCATCAGGAATAGCAACAGAAATCTGGCAATCATCTTGTTTTCTCCAACAGTTCCAGCGCACCGCGCAAGCGTTCCCGCCAGTCTTTTTCCCAACAGCAATCGTGGTCGTAGTCATCGACGAGCACCAGCTTGCCACCGTGCTTGGCAACGTATCTGGCAACGATGTCACCGGGCACCACCCGGTCATCCGCACCCGCAAAATGAACGGCAGCAACCGGTATCCTTGCAGCATTCTCCAGTAACGGGTCGAGTGAGCCGACAAGCGGTGACAGATCCTGTGCGGCAACCCAGTCCGAAAGAGCAAGAGGAGCGGCTATCGTGATCAGTTCCGCGACATCGCTGCGTCGCGACGCCAGCAACGCGGCAACGACCCCTCCCCCGGAATAGCCGACCAGACGTATCCGGCCCAACCCCGCAAGTGTTTTCAACTGCGACACCGCTGCGTTCATCGCGTCAAGCACTTCCGGCGAAAACCTGCGCTCCGTCCAGTAGCTCACCGGGCAGCCTGAACGCATCCGATCGTCAAGATACTGACAGGGACGCCCGAGATAGGCCACTACAGCAGCACCATCGGTTTGCGCCAGGAGCAAAGGCAATGACTTGGCGGGAGTCGGGTCTCGCGGTGGCTGAAACGGATTGACCCAGGGCGCGCCATCTCCCTCGATATAGATCGACAAGGTGTCGCCCGCACCGTTTCGTCGCAGCAGCGAATAGAGATTCAGCCCGGAAACATGAATCGTTGCCGAGTCAAAACCGGAACGAGCGGCCCATTGCCCGGTTCTTTCGCGCCCTCCACCCGGGTCGCCGCTGCTTGATGCGCATGCCGATAGCAGCACAATGAAAAAAGCCGCGCACAAGTGCGCGGCTTTCCACTGTTTCACACCGCTTCCCTCAGAATCGCAAATTGATGTTTGCAACAAGGCTGTGATTGGTCTGATGGTTGCGCCCAACTTCCTGATTGAAGGCAACACCTCCGGAAACTCCCTTGGCCAGGGAGAAATAATTGACCCCCAGTCCGAACAGCCAGGCATCCCGGCCGACAGGGTCGTCAGGATTGCCAAACTGAGTGGTATCGCGATGGATATCGGAGGTGTAGGCCACGGCAGCGTAGGGCATGAAGCCATTCAACCAGTAGCCCGCCTGCATGCCAAGCCGCAATTGACCGACCGTATTTTTGGCGTCGGTACCAGTGAATTTGGCCCCTGTCGCCGAATTCTTGATGTCGCCGTAATCCTCAACACCATGCAGATAGCTCAACTTCCCCGTCAGCTGGATGTTGTCAAACCACCGGTTATATGAAAGGTTTGCGGCACCAAACCAGCGATCCGCATCTGCTTCGGTATTCGAATTGGTGTCGAATTTTCCCTGGCCCATGCCAATACTGGCGTCGAGCGACAACTCCTTGCTCAACTGGATCCCCAGGTAGGGGGCAATCACATACCCGGTGGTGTCCGTCCGGTTCTTGGTGTTGCCGGGATTCATGTTCTGCCCCGAGCCATTTGCATTGTCGAAGGCTCCCGAAACCCCGACCACCATTGTCGGCGAAAGGCTGTAGTCGACACCGACAACGGTCGTCAACACATCGGCATCGGACTTTGTCTTGAAGCCATTGGCTGCCGTATAGCTCTGGTGCGTGTCGTTCTGGTTGATGTTGCCCCACACGTTCCACTTGCCGGCACCATTGCCAGCGGCCATGCCCTTGCGGTCAAGGCTAGCTGTGACAACGGGGCCGTTTGACGACAGGCGCGACGAAAGCGCGCCGGAAATCGCCATCGCCTGATTGAAGGATGTCGCGTTTATCTGCACGCGCGACGAGCCAGGACTGCCGGCGAAACACTCGGGGTGATTGGAAACGATATCGCTGGCGTTGCTTGAAAAACCCAACGAAACATAACTCTCGTAACTGCTCAAGGCGGAATCGCAGGGCGTTGCCCAGACTCCAGCACTGGCCAGCGAAATACCGGCAGCAACACCGGCGCGCAGCATTTGTTTAATCTTCATTTTTCCCCCTG
>JAUPVD010000222.1 GCA_030917225.1 Pseudomonadota bacterium | reverse complement strand
GCGCAAGGCTTTCTTCGAAGAGTTGGGCAAAGCTTTCGGTTTCGAGAACAGCAGACATGTATTCTTCCTTACCGCATCACTGCGGAAAAACAGTTAGTTAAAGTTCGCCGCCAAATTCTCTCTCCCTGGGAAAGGGAAAAGACTCCCGCTTCAGTTCAACGAACCGCCGGCAAACCGGTAACGGTACATCGTGGAACAAAGGGAGGGTCCGGAAGGAAAGAATCCAGCGACACCTTGCGACAGTGCAGCAGATGACTGCACTACCGTTTTTGCGGTGCCTTCCTGGCCCAACCGAGCACCTGGGCCACCGCATCTACGATGGTCAGGGCCGAGGTATCGAGCAATTCGGCATCCGCATTCTGCTGGAGAGGCGCTACGCTACGCGTGCTGTCGCGCTCGTCACGTTCACGCAAATCCTGCAAAATCGGCGAGATTGTAGCCTCAATCCCTTTTGCGATCAACTGCTTATAGCGCCTGTCGGCACGAATTTCGACGCTGGCAGTAAGAAAAACCTTGGTTCCGGCATCCGGGAACACCACGGAACCCATGTCTCGACCATCCGCCACCAGCCCCGGTGCCTGCCGGAAAACTCGCTGACGAAAGAGAAGCGCCTCGCGCACCGCTGGCAAAGCGGCCACTTTCGAGGCCCCGGAAGACATTTCCTCGGAGCGAATAGCTTCACCAACCTCCTCACCGGCAAGCAGGATCGAACTGCCGGAAAAAACCACGTCCAGTTTGGCCGCAATCGCTGCGACAGCCGGCTCATTGTCCCAAGCCACACCAGCCCGTCTGGCCGCCAAGGCGGTGAGGCGGTAAAGTGCCCCCGAGTCCAGATAGTGCCAACCCAGCGTCTCGGCCACTCGCGCAGCGACCGTTCCCTTGCCGGAGGCGGAGGGGCCATCAATGGCGATCACCGGCACTGGCAACGTTACCGTAGCCAGCCGCTCGAAATAATCGGGAAAGGTCTTGCCGACGCATTTCGGGTCGTTGATGCGCAGCGGCGTGCCGAAGGCTGCCAGTGAAAAGCACATGGCAACACGGTGATCATCGTAGGTGTCGATGCCCTCTGCGGGCGAAGCGAGTTTCGCCACCGGCGTTACGCGAATGAAATCAGCACCCTCCTCCACCAGGGCGCCCAGTTTGCGCAGTTCCCTGGCCATGGCGGCGATGCGGTCAGTCTCCTTGACACGCCAGGAAGCGATATTGCGCAAAGTCGTCGGCCCGTTGGCGAACAGGGCGGTTGTCGCCAGCGTCATTGCGGCGTCCGGAATGTGGTTGCAATCGAGATCGATGCCTTTGAGACCGCCTTGTGGCGCCTTTGCCTCGATCCAGTTGTCACCCATCTCGATCACGGCACCCATCTGTGCCAGCGCTTCGGCAAAGCGCACATCACCCTGAATCGAGCCACGGCCAACGCCTTCGACCCGCAGCGGGCCACCGCCGATGGCGCCCAGCGCCAGGAAATAGGAGGCCGACGAAGCATCACCCTCGACATAGACCACCCCGGGCGATACATAGCGACTACCCGCTGGCACGACGAAGCTCTGCCAACCATTGCGGGTCACGGCAACGCCAAAGCGCGCCATGATGGCGAGCGTAATCTCGATGTAGGGCTTGGAAATGAGTTCGCCGACTACTTCAACGGTAGTTTCAACACCGGTCATCGGCAAGGCCATCAACAGCCCCGTCAGAAACTGGCTGGAGACATCCCCACGAACCTGGACGACACCACCAGCGCGAATGCTGGCCGGTCGAATTTCGAGCGGCGGGAAACCGGCGTTACCCAGATAGATGACATCGGCACCGATCTCGCGAAGGCCATTGACCAGATCGCCAATCGGCCGCTCGTGCATGCGCGCAACACCAGAGACCTTGTAGTGTCCGCCCGCCAGTGCCAGTGCTGCGGTCAGCGAGCGCACCGCCGTGCCGGCGTTGCCAAGACAGATGTCGCCGGTCTTGACCGGGAAGGTGCCGCCGACACCAAGGACGCGAACGACGCCATCAGCTTCGTGGCGAATGCCGACGCCGAGCTGCTTGAGCGCTTCCAGCATCACATGCGTATCGTCCGAAGCGAGCAGATCACGCACTTCGGTTTCACCTTCGGCTAGCGCCGAAAGCAGGAGCACGCGGTTTGAAATACTCTTCGAGCCGGGCAAACGCACTGTGCCGCAGGCCGAAACGAGCGGCGGCAGATCGAGAAATTCCATCAGAGTTTTCCTCTTATTTTTGTAGTTCTTGCAATTCCTGCCAGGCTCTGCGGGCAGTACGGGCTGTATCGAAGATTTCTTCCAGACGCGAGCCATCGCCAGCAGCAAGAGCCGCGCGGACTTCATCGAGCTGCGCGCGATAGCGATCCAGCTCTTCCAGCAGCGCCTCGCGATTGGCGAGGCTGATATCCCGCCACATCTCCGGATGACTGGCAGCGATGCGCGTGAAGTCACGGAATCCGGACGCGGCAAAGGTAAAAAACAGATCGCTGTTTTCGCGTACGGCCAGATCATGGACCAGCGCAAACGACAACAGGTGCGGCAAATGGCTGACTGCAGCAAAGACGCGGTCATGCTCGGCCGGCGACAACTCGTGGATCAGCGCGCCGCACCACTCCCAGGCGGAGCGCACACGCGCCACGTTGAGTACCGAATTTTCCGGCAGCGG
>JAUPVD010000221.1 GCA_030917225.1 Pseudomonadota bacterium | reverse complement strand
GGCGACGAAGCGCGGCTTGGCCGGGTTCTTGGCGGTGAACTCGTCGCAGGCTTCGCGCGCCAGCCGGGCGCCAGCGACGTTCAGCTCATAGACGATGGGTTCGAGCTTGTAGTCGGCCTGCGAGATCGCCGTCGCGTTGAAGGTATTCGTTTCAAGGATATCGGCACCGGCCGCCAGGTATTCGGCGTGGATGCCTTTGATGACCTCGGGCTTGGTCAGCAGCAGCAGGTCGTTGTTGCCCTTGAGGTCGTGCGCGTGTGCAGCAAAGCGCTCGCCGCGGTAATCCTTCTCGGTCAGCCCGTGGCGCTGGATCATCGTGCCCATCGCTCCATCGAGGACGAGGATGCGCTGCTGCAATAAGGCGGAGAGTTCGGATGTACGGTCGGGCTGCATGGCATTACCTCTGAAAGCAAAAAACCCGTTCAGCCTCGGGAGAAATATAGGCAGAAGCGGGTTTCGGTACGAATCGCCCGCTTTAGCCGTATTTGTAATGCGCCCGCAAGCTGAACTTCAAATCGGCGCAGGGTGCGAATTCTATCGCCAAATGGCTGATAAACCAAGCATTTGTGCGGCGCGGATCAGGATGCCGGCTTCTGCGCGCCGGTGCTCGATGGACAGTCGTCGATGGTTCCCCAATGCCCCGGGCAGTGCTTCCAGCGGGCCTTTTCGATGCAGACGACCTTCTTGATGACGGAAAGCTCGTCACAGGCCCGAAGGTCCGCCTGCAATGCTTCCTTCCAGTTCCGCGGAGATACGGCTTTGGCTGTCGGTGCGGCATCGCGACTTGCCTTTTGTTCGGCAGCGACGCTGTTTGCCGGTGCGGGTGCGATCGGTTTTTTCGTTGCGGCGGCGGGGCTGGCACTCGAGGCCTTGGAGCCGTTTTCGGCGGTGATTTCTGTCGGGACCGGCGGTGCCGAAGAACGGAGCAGAAAGAATGCCGCGCCAACAAATAGGCAGAACAAGGCCAGCGCAACACCGTAGCGCAAGAGCCGGGGTGATCGTGGTGCCGGCGGGTTTGCCTGTGTCGATATCGGCGGTTCGTTCTGTTGCGGCGAGACAAGACTGCCGCTGGCCGACCCGGCGGGCAGTGTCGCTGCTGTCGAATCGGCCTGCTTGCGCAGGTCGGCCGCCATTTCGGCAGCGCTCTGGTAGCGATCGGCCGGATCTTTCGCCATGGCCTTGGCCACGATCGGATCGAACTCTCTTGGCAGATCAGGACTGCAACTCGACGGTGCCGGCGGATCCTTGTGCACGACCTGGTACATCGTTGCGTGCATGTTGTCGCCGGAAAATGGTGGCTGGCCGGTCAGCATCTCATAGAGCACCGTGCCCAGCGAGAAGATGTCGGAACGTCCATCGGCCTTCTGCCCGGCCACTTGTTCCGGCGACATGTATTTCGGTGAGCCGAGCACGGCCCCGGCCATGGTCAGCGAACCACCGGGCAACTGCGCAATACCGAAATCGGTGATTTTCACGATCCCGTTTTCCTGCACCATGATGTTCGCCGGCTTGATGTCGCGATGCACGACACCCTGCGCGTGGGCGAAGGCGAGGCCGTCGGCCACGGCCGCGACGATCTCGATGATCCGAGTGCAAGAGAGGGGAATATCTGAATCGAGGATGCTGCGCAGCGACTGGCCGGAAAGGAATTCCATGGCAATGTAGGCCAGCTCGTCGCTGTGGCCGACATCGTGAATGGTGACGATGTTCGGATGATTCAGCCGGCCGGCGGATTTTGCCTCGCGGAAGAAGCGCTGCTCGAACTCCTCGGCATCCTTGTCAGAGAGGCCGGCGCAAGCCACGGTTTTGATCGCCACGGCGCGCTCGATCAGCGGATCCTGCGCCCGATAGACAACCCCCATCGAACCCCGGCCGAGGGTGGTGATGATTTCGTAGCGGCCAAGTTTTGCCAGAGTCATGCGGTGGGGCGCCGGTAGTTTTCAGTGAGGTTGTCAGCAGCGATTCTAACGTGCCCGCACTGCCGACAGCATTCAGTCGGATTGGCGGCCAGCCAGCCGTTCCGCCAGGAAATCCAGCATGGCCCGTACGACCGGACGTTGCGCCGCGTTTGCCCGCCAGACGAGATGGATCGCTCCGCTGTCACCTTCGTTGAAATGGGCTTGCCATTCCGGCAGTATCCTGACCAGGGCCCCCTGACGCATCTCCTCCTCGACCAGCCAGCGGCTGATCAGCAGGACGCCGTGACCGGCGCTGGCAAAGGCAACCAGTGGGTCGCCGCCGCAGGAACTGAAATTGCCGGCGACGCGGACCTTGATGCGTTCGTCGCCGCGCTCGAAATGCCAGAACACGTGCTGACGCTGGCGATGCAGGGTCAGGCAGTTGTGCCGGCGGAGGTCGGCGGGCTGCGCGATGGGCGGCTGGCGCGCGAGATAGTCGGGGTGGGCGACCAGCACGGTGTCGTTGTCGAGCAGCTTCCTTGTCCGCAGCGTTGCGTCCTGCGGCGGCCCGAAACGGACGGCGATATCCATGTTGCTGTTGTAGAGGTCGACGACACTGTTGTCGAGGCTGAGCACGATCGACGCCTGCGGGTAGCGCACGCTGAAATCCGGCAGTAAAGGCGCGAGGACCACCCGGCCGAAAGAATCGAAGGCCGTGATGGCGACTTCGCCCTCGATGTCGCCGGGCGTCTGTCGAAGTTCGTCGCCGGCCTGGCGGACGTCCTGCAGGATCTGCCGGACCCGCTCGTGGTAGACCAGTCCCGACTGGGTCAGGTCCAGGCGACGGGTGCTCCGCTCGAACAGCCGGACGCCGAGGTCCTGTTCCAGCTTGTCGATCTGCCTTGCCACCGAGGAGGCGTTCTTGTTCTGCCGCCCGGCAGCGGCGCTGAAGCTGCCGGCATCGACCACGTCAAGAAAGGTCTGCATGGCATCAAACATGGGAACTAACTCCGCATATACTGCAAAGATAATAGTGCAACATACTATATTTATGCACTTGATGCACTATGGCAAACTGCGCCGACGATATCAACAGGAGCCTGTGCCATGCAAGTCAGTGAAGCCATTTCCAGCCGCCGTTCGATCAAGCAGTTCGACGCCGGCCATCGCCTTTCCGCACCCGAGATCGATCGCCTCTACCGGAACGCCCGGTTGGCGCCGACCTCGTTCAATATCCAGCACGTCCGTTTCATTCGCGTCACCGATCCGGAGTTGCGGGCGCGCATCCGTCCGCTTGCATTCGATCAGCCACAGGTGACCGATGCCGCCGAGCTGGTCGTGGTGACCGCCGATGTCCAGGCGTGGCAGAAGAATCCGCAGCGCTACTGGCGCAATGCCGGCGAGCGGGGGCCGATAATTGTCGACAGCCTGCTGGGGTTCTATCGGGGGCGCGAATGGTTGCAGCGTGACGAAGCCATCCGCTCCGGTGCCTTTGCCGCACAGAACCTGATGCTGACGGCGCGGGAGCTGGGGTACGACAGTTGCCCGATGATCGGCTTCGACATCGATGCCGTCGGGCGCCTGATCGGACTACCGGATGACCATGTCGTCGTGATGATGCTCGCCATCGGTCGTGCGGCGGGGCCTGCCTGGGAGCGTGGTGGAGACTTGCCGGCCAGTGAGGCGGTCTTCGAGAATGCGTTTCCGCAGCCTTCGGTGAGCGTCGCCTGACAACTATCGAGGGGTGACCTCGCGGTCGCCTCCCGATCTTGGGTAAGATGGTCGATGCCGCTGCCATGAGGCCGGCATTCGCTGTCCGACCCCAGGAGATCGCCGATGAAAATCCGTGCCGCCGTCCTCGACCGCATGCAGCAGCCCGCCCCCTACGCGCAGTCGCGGCCGGTATCCGTCGAGACCGTTCATCTCGGCGGCCCCGGTCCCAACGAAGTGCTGGTGCGCATCACCGCTGCCGGGTTGTGCCACTCGGATCTTTCAATCATCAACGGCGACCGGCCACGGGCGATGCCGATGGTGCTTGGCCACGAAGCCGCTGGCGTCGTCGAGGAATGCGGGCCGGGGGTGGGCGACCTTGTGCGCTGCGACTCGGTGGCCCTGGTTTTTGTGCCCTCCTGCGGCCATTGCCTGCCCTGCCAGGAAGGCCGGCCGGCCTTGTGCGAACCGGGTGCGGCAGCCAACGGTGCCGGCACGCTGGTCGGCGGTCATCGCGTACTGAGTCGTCCCGATGGGCAGGTGCTCAACCATCAGGTCGGTGTTTCCTGCTTTGCTGAATACGCAGTGGTCAATCGCGGCTCGCTGGTGAAAGTGGTGCCGGACCTTGCGCCGGAAGTCGCTGCCGTATTCGGCTGTGCCGTACTCACCGGCGTCGGTGCTGCCCTCAACTCGGCGCAGGTGCGCCTTGGCCAGACGGTCGCCGTGGTCGGTCTCGGCGGGGTCGGCCTTTCCGCCCTGCTCGGCGCGCTGGCCGCCGGCGCCCGCGAAGTGGTGGCGCTCGACGTGCTGTCGGAGAAGCTGGAGCTGGCAATGTCGCTCGGCGCAACGCGTGCCTTTTGCGCCGACGATCCGGAGGTCGTGGCGCAGCTGCGGGCGGCGATCCCTGGTGGCGTCGATGTCGTGATCGAAGCCGCCAGCGCAGTGCCGGCGCTGGAACTGGCCTGGAAACTGACGCGCCGTGGCGGCACCACGGTGACCTGCAGCCTGCCTAATCCGGCGCATCACCTGCTGGTGCCGGTGGTGCAGATGACGGCCGAGGAGCGCACGCTGAAAGGCAGCTACCTCGGATCGGCGGTGCCCACCCGCGACATCCCGAATTACATCGCGCTCTATCAGGCCGGTCGCCTGCCGGTTGATAAGCTGATCACGCACCGACTGTCACTCGACCAGATCAACGAGGGCTTCGACCGGCTTGCGGCCGGGCAGGCCGTGCGGCAGGTGATCCTGTTCTGATGCAGCTTCTGCCGTAGTGGCGGCAGGAGACGAAGCGCGTGGCGCGGAGTTTCATGTGCGCGACCACGCCATATCGCCATGAGTATGCGTTCTGGGTTGAACGAACAGGTTTGGCCGGGCACAATGACTTCCCTTTGTCATTCTTCGTGTCCCATAACCGGAGCTCTGAAGCGATATGCATTCAAGTCATTACGAAATTCTTGGCGTGTCTTCCGCCGCGACAATGGACGAAATTCGTGGCGCTTATTCGGCCCGGCTGAAGGAACTTCGTAATTCACTGGGAGCGGGGCAATCGTCGGCGGACTATCTCGATGCGTTGAGGGATGCTTACCGAGTACTTTCGTCTCCAGAATTGCGTGCCGAATACGACGCTGGAAATTCGACCCCGGCTCGACAGGAGGGCGTTGACGGCGACGATGTCGCGGGTGTGGGGCACAACATGCAGCGTGCGACTGCACCTTCGCGGCGGCGCCTGGTTCGTGCGCTTACCGTCGTGCTTGCCGTCAGCCTGCTGGCAAGCGCTGTGTTCGGTGGATGGTTGGCGTGGGATAGAGGTTACGTCCCCGGCAATCCACGCGCCGCAACTGTTGAAGTGATGGAACCGATCGTACGCCGGGCTGCAGTCATGAAGTCGCAACAACGGACAGTTTGCGTCAGCCCTGAACTTGAGAGAGCTGCTCCAGAAATCCAGGGGGTGCCCGGCATCGTAAATCGCACAGTCCCCGGCCAGCATTCGCTCATTCTGTTACTCGAAACCCATGCGCGTGACCAGGATGTGCGAGAGCGCCAGCTTCGCCAGTTGAGTTTTTTTGCCAAGCAAGGGTTCTTCTCCGAGAACGACCTGACGGTGGACACCGATGCCGGCTCGCGCGCTGCGAAGCAGTTCCAGCTGACCTGGCAGGGATACGGAGCAATGCTGACTCGCGGCGGAAACACACCATGCTTTGTCGTCGGCGACCGCGAGTTCAATGCAATCCAGACAATAGAAAAGCGCAATGAAGACGTCTTTGGAATGGAAATCTACGAAGTCGCCTACGAAACCGCAGTCATGAATGTTTCGCCATGGGTGTCCAGCGAGTCCGCGAAAGCGCTGTTTCCGAAACTTGCAGGGCTGATCTCACCGAAACGTGAAATGACCCGCCTGTTGCGCGGCAACGAAGGGTGGGTTACCGAAATGGAGGCGCAGCGCCGTTCCTCGCTGCTGAACGAGAATAGCGCCGGTGCAGCTGCTTTTGCAAAGCAGATGGAAGCGCTGTTGTCGCCGCCGCCGGCTCCCGATCCTGCCACGGTCCGAACAGCATTCAGCGACTACCTGAATGGCGACCAATGGCTGGGGCGCGGAACGGTGGCGTGTATGCCGCTGCGCTTGCAGCGCGGTGGTGACGACCGCGAGGCAGCAAACGACCGCAGCAGCTATCGTGTCGTCTATCACGATCAGGCAGGTCGCCCGGAGTATCAGCGGACACAAATGATGACTGCGCTGCACCTGTTGTCAGCACTTGAAATTGCAGGTTTGGCACAGATTGAGAGTTTGCCGCCACCGTCACCGACGGGTCCTGCGGTATCAACCCGTCCCGGCGCTATTAAGTCTCTGAAAGAAACGACGCTCGCGTCAGCAGTGACGTCCGGTGTGCGTTTCGTCCTTAGGCCGGATGCCGTTCAGGCGCTCGGTTTGAACGGGAGTGCATGCATTCCCGTCGGCCGGATGAAGGTTGAATTTCTCGGGACGCAGTATGCCGGAAATCGCGCAGGGTCATTGATCGCT
>JAUPVD010000220.1 GCA_030917225.1 Pseudomonadota bacterium | reverse complement strand
TGGCTGGTCATCTGGGCGTTGTCCATCGGGTTCAGCGGATCCTGATTCTTCAGCTGCGTCGTCAGCAGCTTCAGGAAGCGGTTCTGGATATCTTCCGCATCGGTGGTCGATTTGCCCGACGAACCGGCGCCGAGGGAGGCGAACACGTCGTTCGCGTTGCTGCTTGAGGCGGATTGCACGCTTGCCATGGTCTAGCTCCTTTTACTGGCCGAGCTGCAGAGTGCGCAGCATCAGCGTCTTGGCGGTATTCATTACATCGGCGTTGGTCTGGTACGAGCGCGAAGCCGAAATCATGTTGGTCATTTCCTCGACCACATTCACGTTCGACATGGTCACGTAGCCCTCGCCGTTGGCAGCCGGATTGCGCGGGTCATAGACCATGCGGCCGGGCGAGGCATCCTCGACGACCTGGCGCACACGGACACCCTGTGCGGCCGGACCGCCCATCGGCGTCGCCTCGAAAACAACCTGCTTGGCGCGGTAGGGCTTGCCGTCGGCACCGACAATGCTGTCGGCGTTGGCCATGTTCGAGGCCACCGCATTGAGCCGCGCAGACTGTGCGGTCATGGCGCTACCGGCGATATTGAAGACGTTGAACATGCTCATGATTACTGTCCAGGCTGGATAGCGGCGCTCATCATCCGCAGTTGGTGGGTAATGAAGGTGACACCCGCTTCATACTGGATGGCGTTCTCGGAAAACTGCGAACGCTCGACATCCATATTCACCGTGTTGCCGTCAGCCGATGCCTGGGTCTCCTTGCGATACATCAAAGTACCCGGACCAACGTCGCTGCTCCCAGCCAGATGGCGCCCCGAACTGCGAGCCATCTCGAGGCCACCATTGCCGCGGCCGGCAACAGCATTTTTCAGCGCAGCGGCAAAATCAATGTCGCGCGCCTTGTAGTTCGGGGTATCGCTGTTGGCGATGTTGGCAGCCAGTACCTGCTGACGATTTGCCCGCAGGCTCAGGGCCTGATGCTGGAAAGACAAGGCATTGTCGAGTTTGCTGACCACGTTGAACGCTCCGTTTACGAAATCCTGCAACGTAATGAGCGAAAACCGTGCCAAAGCCAAATCCCCCGGTATTCAGCGCTGTTTTCGCCAGAAAGCCGCAACTGGCGGCAATAATTGCCGAACACTGCCGGTTTCGCCCTGCCGCCGCATCGGGCAGAATACGTTCCATGAAAAAAATCCGGTTTCACCCGGCGCCGCGCGCGCTGAACACCTTAGCCCCGGCAGCGGCTCTGGCCATCCTTTTCTCCGGCCAGGCACTGGCCAACGACCTGGTCACCACCACTGTCGAGCAGTATCTGATCTCGCAGACGCAGGGTCTGCCGGGCAATGTCAGCACCAAGGTCACGCCGCTGGATCCGCGCACCCAGCTCGCGCCCTGCTCGGCTCTGGAGCCTTTCACCTTGCCCGGCACCCGTCTGTGGGGCAAGGCAACGGTGGGGGTGCGCTGCCTCGGCCCGGCCACCTGGACGGTCTACGTGCCGGTGCAGGTGAGGGTCACCGGCAGCTATGTGGTCACGGTTCGGCCGCTGGCCGCAGGCCAGCCATTGGCGGCCGGCGATTTTTCGGTTCGCCAGGGCGACCTGACCAACCTGCCGCCCAGCGTCGTCACCGACCTGCAGCAGGTTGCAGGCAAGACGCTAAAAAGCGGATTGGGCAGCGGCCAGCCCTTGCGCAGCGACCAGCTCATCGCACCTTTTGTCATCCAGCAGGGCCAGGATGTGCGCCTGATCTCGAAAGGTCCGGGCTTTGCCGTCAGCAACGAAGGCAAGGCATTGACCAACGCCTCTGAAGGCCAGCTCGCCCGCGCCCGCACCGCCAACGGCCAGACCGTCAGCGGCATTGCCCGCGCCGGGGGTATCATCGAAATTGCACCGTGAGCTGGGTAATGCCTGATCCGCGATCCGGCCGGTTACAATGTCGCTAAAGTTTATTGTCACCGTGCCGTTACAACCCTTGGAAACCCACGCAAGGATTTATCGTGAAAATCGACAGTAGCCTCAAACCGGTTGGCCCCGGTACCGTAAACAGCAACCGCGGCAAGGTCAAAGCCGACAGCACGCCGGCTGAAGGCGCCGCTGAAGTGAAGCTGAGTGCGGCTTCGACCCAACTCGCTGCAGGTGCCAGCAGTGGCGCTCCGATTGATGGCGCGCGCATTGCCGAGATCAAGCTGGCCATTTCGGAAGGTCGATTCCAGATCAATGCCGAAGCCATCGCCGACGGCCTGATCAACACCGCCCGCGACCTGCTCCAGTCGCAACGCAAGGCCTGAGCCGAAGCTCATGCCTTCACTGGCCGACATCATCGCGGCAGAGGCCGACGTTGTGTCGGCCTTTGTGCTTTTGCTGCAGGAAGAGCAGGAAGCCCTCAAGGCCGGCCAGGCCGACGACCTGCAGGGAATCATTGAACGCAAATCGACGGCCACCCAGAAACTCGCCCCGCTTTCCGTCGCCCGCAACGCAACACTTACGCGTGCGGGTCTGGCACCGGATCGCAACGGCATTGATGCCTGGCTGCAGAAACAGCCAGCCGACAAAGCCGTCCGTCAGAACTGGGACAAGCTGCAGTCATTGGCGGCAGAAGCCAAGGAATTGAACCGGCTGAACGGCGAACTCATTCGCCTGCGCATGCAGCACAACGCTCAGGCACTCGAAGCCCTGCTCTCCCACGCCAACCGTCAGGACCTCTACAGCGCCGACGGCCAAGCCGCCGCCGCTAGTCCCCGCCGCATCATTGATTCGGCCTGATCCAGCACATCTCGGGCTATTTTCGCCTGAGCCGCTCTAACAAACAGGTAGGTTCAAGGGCGCGCAACAGGTGCCGGCGAGATCTCGACCGGCAGTTCGGTAGGCTTCTCAGGCAAAGCCGAGTCAATCTGGATCGATACGCGCCGGTTGCGGGCGCGACCTTCGATGCTGTCGTTGGGTTCAACGGGCCGTGTCTCGCCGTAACCAATGGCAGTCAGCCGGTCGGCCGGTACCCCGGCATCGGCAAAGATGCGCAGCACCGTAGTAGCCCGCACTGCGGAGAGTTCCCAGTTGGAAGGAAACTGCACGGTCTTGATCGGCACGTTGTCAGTATGGCCTTCGATGGTTACCGGGAAGTCGGACGTGGCGATCACATCGGCAACGGCTCGCAGCGCACGGGTCGACTCGACGTTGAGCAAAGCCTGGCCCACGGAGAATAGTGCGGAGTCGGCAATTTCGATGGTCACGCCGCGGCTCGTTTCGAGGACGCGCACTTTGCCTTGCTGAACGAGCGGCGCCAGGGCTTCCATGATGTCCTTGGCCATGTTCTTCATCTTCTCGCGTTGCTGCTGCTTGACCGGGTCAGCCTTTGGCGGCTGGGCAGTCTTGGGCGGCGCGACGATGCGCGGCGGTGTCGGCGCCGCCACCTGCGGAATGATCACCTGGCCAGTGGCATTGACGGTGACGTTGCGGAAGGCGCTGGTCAGCGAATTGGACAGCACGCGGTACTTGCCCTCATTGATCGTAGACAACGCGTACATCACGACAAAGAAGGCGAACAGCAGGGTGATGAAATCGGCGTAGGAAACCAGCCAGCGCTCGTGGTTCTCGTGCTCTTCCTCGCGTTTGCGGCGGGCCATGACTAGGCCTCCCGCCGGGCCGCCCCAAGGGAGGCCAGCGCCCCCTCGGGGGGGTGAGGTCGGGAATTCGCGGCGCACTGCGCCGTGCCGACCGAACGGGCTTGGCGCATCGGCAAGCCCTTTGCGAACGTTGAGCGTGGGGGCCGTTTCTTTTTTAGCTGAAGTAGCCGCGCAGGCGGTTTTCGATGATGCGCGGGTTGTCGCCGTTGGCAATGCCGAGAATGCCGTCAACCATCATTTCGCGGTAGTTAACATGCCGGGCGACCTGTGCCTTGAGCTTGTTGGCGATGGGCAGATAGACGAGATTGGCCAGACCGACGCCGTAGATGGTGGCAACAAAGGCGACGGCGATACCGGCGCCAAGCTTGGAAGGATCGGAGAGGTTTTCCATGACATGGATGAGCCCCATCACGGCACCAAGAATGCCGATGGTCGGTGAATACCCGCCGGCCGCTTCCCAGACCTTGGCACCCTGACGGAGTTCTTCCTCATAGGTGTTGATCTGCACTTCCATGACTTCGCGGATGCGCTCGGGTTCAACGCCGTCGACAAGGAGTTGCAGCCCCTTCTTGGCAAAATCATCCTTCATCGGGCCGATGAAGCCTTCCAGCGCCAACAGGCCTTCACGACGCGAAACCTGGCTCCAGTTAGTGACCTGCTGGATCAGCTTGGCGTTGTCGATCACCGGCGGGAACCACACCCACTTGGCCATGCGCAGGCCAAGCCGGAATGTCGGCAACGGGCTCTGCAGCATCACGGCGCCGAGCGTCCCGCCAACCACAATGAGCAGCGCCGTCGGCTGCCCCAGCGAGCCAACGTGCCCGCCTTCAAGTGCCTGGCCACCAACGATGGCGATAAGGCCGATTACGAGACCGGCAAAGCTGATCTTATCCACGACGCGGACGCCCTTTCTTCTTTACCGGCGCTTCTTCACCATGCAGCATGCGTGCGCGCAGACGGGCTATGGCCTGGCTGTGCAGCTGGCAGACGCGCGATTCCGTAACGCCCATGACATCCCCGATTTCCCGCAGGTTCAATTCCTGCTCATAGTAAAGGCCCATCATCAGCTTCTCCCGCTCCGGCAGTGCCTCGATGGCCAGCACCAGATGCTTGCGCATATCCTGGTCGGCAAACATGCGCGCCGGATCGGCCTCATCGTCGGTGAAATGGCGTTCGAGAAAATCCTCGTCACCATCTCCCGCCATGTCCTCAAAATAGACCAGCTGGTGTCCCCGAGCATCCTGCAGCATCTTCTGGTACTCGGCAAGGGGCATGCCAAGTGAATCGGACAACTCTTTTTCAGTCGGTGCGCGACCACTCTCCTGTTCGAGCTGATGGATGGCCGCCTCAATCCGGCGCATTTCCCGGCGCAGGCTGCGCGGCAGCCAGTCGTTTTCGCGCAGACCATCGAGCATGGCGCCGCGAACGCGCTGGGTGGCATAGGTTTCGAAGGTTGCGCCAAAACCGGTTTCAAAACGCTCAATGGCGTCGAGCAGGCCGATCATCCCGTTCTGGACGAGATCATCCACCTGTACCGAAGACGGCAGGCGACTCATCATATGGTAGGCAATGCGCTTGACGAGCGGTGCGAGACGCTGCACCGTTTGCTCCCGATCGAGCTGACCTGCAGCGGTGTACATGGCGTTATGAGCCCTACCCGGCGTGGATAGTGACTGGATCGATGCGTTGGCTCAAGTGTATCAGTTGCTGTACGAACTGTTCGAGTCCGCCGGATTCGGTTTCTGCCGACGGCCAGTGCAGCATGTCCGCAGCGATGGCACGTAGCGCATTCGCCGCTGCCGACTCCGGGTACGCGGCAACCACCGGCTGACAGAGCTTGGCGGCATGACGCAGAGCATCGTCCAGCGGCACATGGCCAACATAGTCAAGCCGGGCGACGCCACGCTGGCGCGCAAGCTGCGCCAGATTGGCGTGAATGGCCTCAGCATCATCGGCAGCCTTGACCTTGTTCACCAATATCTTGAAATGCCGGCGCGAATAGCCAAGGCTGACCTTCTTGATCAGCGCATAGGCTTCGGTGATGGCCGCTCCGGTCGCTGCGGCAACAACAACGGTTTCCTGCGTAGCCAGGCCAAGCGGCGAAAATCCGAGTGGATGATCGATCGAAGCGTCGACCAGGATGACGTCGGCCGGGTGTTCCATGCTGCCTAGCGCTTCAAGCAGCGCCTCCTGTTGCGAACACTGCAGCTTGCCGAGCTTTTTCACCGCCCGGGCAGCCGGAAGCACCCGAACACCGGGAGCAACATGCACCAGTACCTCGGAGAGACGGCGGTCACGGTTGATGACATGAAACAGGTCGTGCTTGGCCGTCGCACCGAATACGGAGGAAACATTGCCGGTGGTGTTTTCATCGAGTACCAGCACTTCTTTGCCTTGCCGCGCCATCGCCGCAGCGATGTTGGCAACGGTCGCCGTCTTGCCAACACCTTCGCTCCCCGCAGCAAAGGTGATGACCCGCAGGGCTTCCGGGCTGAACAGGCGCCGCAGGCCCGAGGCCTGGTCGCCGCGATATTCAGCCACGGCGCCCGCCCATGGCTGCGACGCCGGCGTTAGCCATGACCAGCCCCGGCTCGACGCCGTTGAAGCTGTGCGGCGAAGCTTCCGGTGCATCCTTGAAGGCGCGATGGAGCAGGTAGGCGCGATTTGGCAGGTGCAGGTCTTCCGGCACCCGCTGGCCATTGGATACGTAGTGCAGCTTGAGGCCATGACGCATGACAACATCGAGCGCCGGCGCCAGACTGGCTGCCTCATCGACCTTGGTCAAAATGCAGCCGGCGAGATCGGGGCCGTTGTAGGCGCGCACGACGTCATCCATGGTATCGCCGCGCGCCGTGGCATTCAGCAGCAGCAGGCGCTGCACGCCACAGTCGGCGAGCATGCCGATCTGTTCGGTAACCATGCGGTCACGCTGGCTCATGCCCATCGTGTCGACCAGTACCATGTGCTTGTGCGACAGCTCGGCCAGCGTATGGCGCAGATCGTCGCCATCCTTCACCAGATGTACGGAGACGCCAAGGATGCGGCCATAGATGCGCAGTTGTTCGTGCGCACCGATCCGGTAGCCATCAGTCGTCACCAATGCCAGCTTGTGGGCACCATGGCGCAGAACGCAGCGGGCAGCCAGCTTGGCGGTAGTCGTGGTCTTGCCGACACCGGTCGGGCCGACGAGCGCGAAGACACCGCCTTTTTCGATGATGTCGTGATCGCTGCCGAGGGTACGCAGCGTACGGTCGGCAGCGCTCTTGGCCCAGGTCTGCGCCTGCCTGGCATCGAGGTCTTGTGGCAGGCCATCGAGCAGGTCGCGCGCCAGCTGCGGCGAAAAACCGCTGTCCAGCATCTGGCGCAGCACTTCAGTCTTGACCGGTTCTGCGCGTGCAGTTTCGCCCCAGGCGAAACCTGCCAGGTGCTGTTCAACGATCTGGCGCAGGGCACGGATTTCGGCCATGACATTGGCCGGTACCACTTCAGCTTCAGCGCGCGGTACGGCGGCGGGAATATCCAGCGATTCCATGCGCGGCATGGGGCGCGAGGCCAGCGGCGGTATTGCCGGTTTGGCTGCGGCAGCAACGGTAGGCGCGGCACGTTCCGGATAAGCCGGCGGCGGCACGAAGGGTTTCGGCATGCTGCTGTTACGGGCACTGGAAAGGCTGACGGTGTAGTCATCGTCGCGCGTCACCGGCGCCGGGCGCGGCGCTTCGACACGAACCGGGGCTGCAGTTTCACGCATCGGCGTCGGCGCAATGGCCGCCATGTCGCGCGAGGCCACGGCCATGATTTCCACCCCGCCGCCGGGCAAGCCGCGATTGGAGAGAATGATGGCGTCCGGCCCGAGGATTTCCTTTACCTTGTGCAACGCATCGCGTGCAGTGGGGGCGACGAATTTTTTGACGTTCATGCTCTACCTCCGATGATCGAGGTGACCTTGATGGTTTTGGTGTCAGGCACTTCGCTGTGGGCAAGCACCTTCAGTTGCGGGATGCTGCGACGCAGGAAGCGCGACAGCAGGGTTCTGAGATTGGCCGGCACCAGCAGTACCGACGGCAGGCCGAGTTCTTCCTGGCGCTGGGCGGCGGCAGCCGATTCGCGCATCAGCGTATCGGCCATACCGGGTTCGATGGCGGCGCCATCGCCGCTACCGGAAACCGCCTGAACGAGGATGCGCTCGAGTTGTGGATCGAGCGACATGACCTGCATTTCCGAGCTGCCCGAGAACAGCTGCTGAACGATGGAACGGCCAAGGGCATTGCGTACCTGCGCCGTAAGCACTTCGGTATCCTGCGTGCGGGTGGCGTTGTCGGCGAGCGTTTCGATGATCGTCCGCATGTCGCGGATGTGCACACTTTCCTCGAGCAGGTTCTGCAGCACTTTCTGAACCGTACCAAGCGGCAGGACCTTCGGCACCAGATCCTCGATGAGCTTGGGCATTTCCTTGGCGAGGTGGTCGAGCAGCGCCTGCGCTTCCTGGCGGCCGAGCAACTCAGCGGCATGGGTGAGCACGAGATGATTGAGATGAGTGGCAACCACGGTGCTGGCATCGACCACCGTGTAGCCATAAGCCTGCGCCTGATCGCGCAATGCGGCTTCGATCCAGACTGCCGGCAGGCCAAAGGCCGGGTCGGTAGTCGGCGTACCGTTGACCGTACCGGCCACGCGACCAGGATTGATCGCCAGCAGTTGCCCCGGGAAGGCCTGCCCTTGCCCCACTTCCACACCCTTGAGCAGGATGCGGTAGGCGTTCGGCTTGAGTTCAAGGTTGTCGCGGATATGCACCGGCGAAACGAGATAGCCGACTTCCTGCGCGAATTTCTTGCGAATGCCGCGGATACGCCGCAGCAGCTCGCCATCCTGCGATTTGTCGACCAGCGGGATCAGGCGGTAACCGACCTCAAGACCGAGCACATCGAGCGGCGCCACATCGGACCAGCTGGCCTCCTGAGCCTCCATCGGCACGGTTGGTGCCACTTGCACTGGTGCCGGCCGCTGCTGCTCCGCCTTTCTGGTCATGTTCCACGCCAACCAGCCCAGCGCACCGGCAATGCCCAGGAAAACAAGGTTCGGCATGCCTGGAATCAGGCCAAGGACACCCAGAATGCCAGCGGTCAGCGCCAGCACACGCGGGTTGCTGAAGAGCTGCGAAATGAATTGCTGCGAAATGTCCCCACCCTCGTCGCCAACGCGGGTCACCACCATACCGGCCGCAATCGAGATGATCAGCGCCGGTATCTGCGCAACCAGACCGTCGCCGATGGTCAGCAGCGTATAGGCCTTGGCCGCTGCGCCAACATCCATGTTGTGCTGCAGTACGCCAACGAAAAGGCCTCCGATGACGTTGATGAGCATGATGATGATGCCGGCGACCGCATCGCCACGGACGAATTTCGAGGCACCGTCCATCGAACCGTAGAAGTCGGCTTCCTGAGCAATGGTTGCCCGACGCTTGCGGGCTTCGTCCTCACCGATCAGGCCGGCATTGAGGTCGGCGTCGATGGCCATCTGCTTGCCCGGCATCGCATCAAGGGTGAAGCGGGCGGCGACCTCGGCGACGCGCCCCGCGCCCTTGGTGATGACCACGAAGTTGATGACCAC
>JAUPVD010000219.1 GCA_030917225.1 Pseudomonadota bacterium | reverse complement strand
GTAGAGCAGCGGTGTGCGCTCCTCGTCGGCGGCAAAACGCTCGACCCGGCCAAGGAAGATCAGGTGATCGCCGCCGGGGTAGTGGGTTTCGTTGGCGCATTCGAACCAGGCGCAACAGCCATGCAGTAGCGGCGCTCCGCCAGCTCCCGGGCAAAGCTGCAGGTCGCCGAACTTGTCTTCGAGGCGGGTGGCGAAGCGCTGCGAGAGTTCGGCCTGATCGGCGGCGAGGATGTTCACCGCGTAGTGGCTGGCGGCCCGGAAGGCTTCCAGGCTGGGGGAGCCGAGGTCGAGGCTCCAGAGGACCAGCGGCGGATTCAGCGAAACCGAGTTGAAGGAGTTGACGGTGAGGCCGATGAACTGGCCGTCGGGCGCGCAGGCGGTGATCACGGCGATGCCGGTGGCGAAGCTGCCGAGCGCATCGCGCAACGTGCGGCAATCGTAGCCGGCCTCCGTTGCCTGGCTGGCGAGGCCATTGTCGCAGGCCGGGCAAGGCAGCTGGGTGCTGATGAAGCCGCTTGCGGCGGCGTTTTCGTTGTGGTTGCTCATCTGGGGTGCCGTGATAGCATCGGGCGGAAACGGGCGATTATCCCTGTTGCCCGCCACCGCTGTCGACCCGTTCCTTCAGTACAACCATCCGAGCGCCTACGTTTCCATGAGCTCCCCGCCTACCTTCGCCGCCCGCCTGATCGCCTGGCAGGAAGCGCACGGCCGCCACGACCTGCCCTGGCAGCAGACGCGCGACCCGTACCGCATCTGGCTGTCGGAGATCATGCTGCAGCAGACGCAGGTGGCTACGGTCATCCCGTATTACCTGCGTTTTCTGGAACGCTTTCCGGACATCGCGGCATTGGCTGCAGCGACACAGGCGGAAGTGCTCGAATACTGGGCCGGCCTCGGCTACTACGCCCGCGGACGCAACCTGCACGCCGCGGCGCAGCTGATCGCCAGCGAACACGGCGGCCGCTTCCCCGCGACGGCCGAGCAGATCGCCGAACTGCCGGGCATCGGCCGATCGACGGCAGCCGCGATTGCTGGTTTTGCCTTCGGCGCGCGCGGCGCCATCCTCGACGGCAACGTCAAGCGCGTGCTGACCCGCGTCTTCGGCATCGAGGGGTTTCCGGGCAGGCCGGCAGTGGAACGCGAACTGTGGGCACTGGCGGAATCGCTGCTGCCGGCGGAGAAGATCGAGATCTACACGCAGGGCATCATGGATCTTGGCGCCACGCTGTGCACGCGCAGCCGGCCGAACTGTGGCGAATGCCCGATGCGCGGCCTGTGCGTTGCCGAGCAGGAGGGCCGGCAGGCCGAACTGCCGACGGCCAAACCTGCGCGACAGATTCCGGAGAAGCAGACGACTGTATGTGTTTTCTTCGACGGCAAACGTGTATTGCTCGAACGCCGCCCGCCGAGCGGCATCTGGGGCGGGATGCTGGCATTGCCGGAGGGGCTGCCGGAGCAGCTGGCGCCTTCGCTCGGCGTATGCCTTGGCTCAACCAGGGCGCTAGCCGAACTGCGCCACACCTTCACGCATTTCCGGCTGACGCTGACGCCGGTGCTGTGCCGGGTTGCCGCGCCTGCCGCCTGCAACGAGGCAAATATGGAATGGGTGGCCCTGACCCGGATCGACGATGCCGCACTGCCAACGCCGATACGCAAAATACTCGCTTCTCTGGCCCGTGCCGGGGGCGACTGAGCCGATTGACGCCCCGCTACTTGCGGATCCGGTCGAACAGTTCCAGTGCGGTGATATTGGCGTGCATGTCTTCCGGCACACTGATCTTACCGATCAGTAGTTGCGATGCGGCCAGGCCATCTTCACGCGCAGCCGCCAGAATCGGTTCGATCTTGCTCAGAACAATACTTGGGGCCCCCTGAGGCAGCAGCACCCAGAAGGTGCTGGCACGAACCCGGCACAGCAGATCGGTGCTGCGCAGATTGCTGGCCACTTCCCTGCCCAGACGGCGAATGAGGTCCATGGCATAGGCCGCGCCCAGCGCATTGCCAAGTGCTGCCGGCTCATTGAAATCGATGAGCACGACGGAAAATGTCATGCTGCTGTCGCGGCGATGCCAATTGAGCAGCCAGTCCGTCATATAGGTGAAATACTCCGCAGAGACCTCCTGCGTGAATTCGTAATCCGTCAGGCAATTGCGCATCGATACCCCCTCAATTCTTCACGGCTGAACGAAAAATGCGTCGGAGGATTCTTGCCGGGAATCCATCCTGCATGAATAGTCTAACCGGAATCCGGGCTCGGGAAGCAGCTTGCGGGGCGCCTCTCACTTCACCAGCCCGCGCTGGGCGAGATACTTGAACAGGATTTCCAGGCGCGATACGGCATCGTCGAGTTCAAGCAGCTTCTGCTTGGCCAACGGTTGCACCGGCACGACTTCGGTCAGGCGATAGCCGACCCACGCGGCATCGTTCCAGTTGTGCGGCAACGGCATCCTTTCCGGACCGAGGTCGCCAGCGATCTTTTCGAGGATGGGCAACAGGCCCCGCTGCGCCTCGGGTACCGGCACAACATCCGGCTCAGGCAGCAGTTCGACTTCGGCATGCAGCAGGCCATCGGTATCCGCCTGCGATGCCAGAATCCGGAAGCGCCGCCCG
>JAUPVD010000218.1 GCA_030917225.1 Pseudomonadota bacterium | reverse complement strand
GCGGGATCGAACCGCCGACCTCTTGCATGCCATGCAAGCGCTCTCCCAGCTGAGCTATACCCCCGCTCGAAAGAAGCGCGCATTATAGGGAGCGGGTTCGGCCCTGTAAAGGAGACTTTGCTGTTTTCTGCTTGCTCTAGTCCAGCCCGCGTTGCAGGCGCTTCAGCACCGTTTCGCGCGGGAAGAGGGCGACGACGGCATCGACTGATGGTGTTTGTGCCTGGCCGGTGAGCAGCACGCGCAATGGCATGGCCAGCTTGGGCATCTTCAGCCCGTGCTTGCCGACGGCTTCCTTGATCAGCGCGCCGATGGCCGGTGCTTCCCAGGCGACGGTCTTTACTCCTTCGGCGAAATCGGCGAGTGCGGGCTTCGCTTCATCGGTGAGGTGCTGCGCGAGGATTTCGGCCTTTGGGTGCAGGTCGATGTAGAACACCTCGGCAGCGTCGGTGAGCTCGTTCAGGTTGCTGACGCGCTCTTTGTAGAGGGCGATGATGCCTTCCAGAGAGGGCTGTTCGGTGACGGTCACGCCGCGTTCGTCGAAGCGTTTCTGTACCAGCGCCACCAGGCGGGTGTTATCGGCCTGCTTGATGTAGTGGGCGTTCAACCAGTTCAGTTTCTCGGTGTTGAACTGCGCGGCCGATGGGGTGATGTGGTCGAGGTCGAACCATTCCACCAGCTGCTCGCGCGAGAAGACTTCGTCGTCCCCGTGGGACCAGCCGAGGCGGGCGAGGTAATTGACGATGGCTTCCGGCAGGTAGCCGTTCTGCTCGTACTCCATGACGTTCACCGCGCCGTGGCGCTTGGAGAGCTTCTGGCCGTCGTCGCCGAGGATCATCGAGACGTGTGCGTAGGTCGGCACCGGTGCGCCGAGGGCCTGCAGGATGTTGATCTGGCGCGGCGTGTTGTTCACGTGGTCGTCGCCGCGGATGACGTGGCTGATGCCCATGTCCCAGTCGTCGACGACAACGCAAAAGTTGTAGGTCGGCGTGCCGTCGGGGCGGGCGATGATCAGGTCGTCGAGTTCGGCGTTGGAAAATTCGATGCGGCCCTTGACCTTGTCGTCCCAGGCAACGATGCCGTCGGCCGGGCCACAGAAACGAACGACCGGCTGAATGCCGGCGGGCGGCGTTGGCAGCGTCTTGCCGGAGGCCGGACGCCAGCGGCCGTCGTATTTCGGTTTCTCGCCGCGCGCGCGCTGCTCCTCGCGCATGAGGTCGAGTTCTTCCGGCGAGGCGTAGCAGTAGTAGGCCGTGCCGGCCTGCAGCATCTGCGCGACCACTTCCTTGTATCGGGGCATGCGCTGCATCTGGTAGAACGGACCTTCGTCGTAGCCGAGTTCCAGCCAGTCCATCGCCTGCAGGATGCCGTCCACTGCCTCTTGGGTGGAGCGCGCGACATCCGTATCCTCGATGCGCAGAATGAACTGGCCGCCATGGCGGCGCGCATAGGCCCACGAGAAGAGTGCGGTGCGGGCGCCGCCGATATGCAGGAAACCGGTCGGGGAGGGGGCGAAACGAGTGCGGACCATGGAGGGGATGCCGGTAGGGAAAAGCCGAGCATTTTACCTGCAAAGGCAAAAAATTGACCCGCCGCCGGCGATTATGGTTAAATGCGCGCCTCAATTGCGCGGCTAGCTCAGTGGTAGAGCATCGCCTTCACACGGCGGGGGTCGGGGGTTCGAAACCCTCGCCGCGCACCAAGTCAAAACCCGCAAGCCTTCAGGAGTTGCGGGTTTTTGCTTTCTGATTGCCGTAGACCGGCTTTTGGGCCAGGTTCCGAGCCTGATTTTCTGCGGAACCGCTTGAAATTGTTTGGAAAATTGATTGCGCTGAGCAGGGTGGTGCCGCTATAATTCCGCCCTCGCTTCGCCAAGCGAAAAACGTGATTAACCATTTGACGTCGGCTCTATCAAACCGGGGCTGCGTCGTTTTAAGGAAAGAGAGTTTGACATGGCGATGAATGCCGAAAAGAAATCCGCAGTTGTATCCGATTTTCAGCGCGCCCAAGGCGACACCGGTTCGCCGGAAGTTCAGGTGGCTCTGCTGACTGCCCGTATCAATGACCTGACCGGTCACTTCAAGGAGCACATGAAGGATCACCACTCCCGCCGCGGTCTGCTGCGCATGGTGAGCCGTCGTCGCAAGCTGCTCGACTACCTGAAGCGTACCAACGTTGATGGCTACCGTACGCTGATCGAGCGTCTCGGCCTGCGCAAGTAACCTGCGACAGCAACATCAAAACCAGAATTCTCCGATCCGCAATGCGTAGCGTGCGATCGGGAACACGCGAGAGCAGCGGCACTGCCCCAGGGGTGGTGTCGCTGTTTTCGCTTTTGCCATGGCCATTTGTGATGGCCACAGGCGCGTCGACAACAAAGCGTACCGGAGTCGTGGGTACGCCGCGCCAATAATCAGAAAGAAAGGAAACAATGTTTAACGTTGCCAAGAAAACCTTCGCCTATGGTGCCCATACGGTCACATTGGAGACGGGCGAAATTTCCCGCCAAGCCGGCGGTGCCGTGCTGGTGTCGATCGACGACACCGTGGTGCTGTGTACCGTGGTTGGTTCCAAGAAGGTCAAGCCGGGCCAGGACTTTTTCCCGCTGACCGTTGATTACATCGAGAAGACCTACGCAGCCGGCAAGATCCCCGGTGGCTTCTTCAAGCGCGAAGGCCGTCCTTCCGAGAAGGAGACGCTGACCTCCCGCCTGATCGACCGTCCGATCCGTCCGCTGTTCCCGGAAGGCTTCTACAACGAAGTCCAGGTCGTCGCCACCGTCATGTCGCTGAACCCGGAAGTGGATCCGGACATCGCCGCCCTGATCGGTACCTCGGCTGCCCTGTCGATCTCCGGTCTGCCGTTTGATGGCCCGGTCGGCGCTGCCCGCGTCGGTTACATCGATGGCCAGTACGTGCTCAACCCGACCCTGTCGCAGGTCAAGGCCTCGCAGCTGGACCTCGTCGTTGCCGGTACGCAATCGGCCGTGCTGATGGTCGAGTCGGAAGCCAAGGAACTGTCGGAAGAAGTCATGCTCGGCGCCGTCGTTTTCGGCCATACCGAAATGCAGAAGGTCATCAACGCCATCAACGAACTGGTTGAGGAAGCTGGCAAGCCCGAGTGGGACTGGCAGCCTCCGGCCAAGGATGAGGCGCTGATCGCCCGCCTGAACGATCTGGTCAAGGCCAAGATCGAAGAAGCCTACAACATCACCGTCAAGCAGACCCGCAGCCAGCGTCTGAAGGAACTCTCGGCCGAGGCTGTCGCTGCCCTGTGCACGGGCGAAGAGGGGGCACCGGACGCGAATACCGTCGGCAACTACTTCTTCGAAATCGAAGCTGCCACCGTTCGTGGCCGCATCCTGGCCGGTGAGCCGCGCATCGACGGTCGCGACACGCGCACCGTGCGTCCGATCGCCATCCGCAGCAGCGTGCTGCCGCGTACCCACGGTTCGGCCCTGTTCACCCGTGGTGAAACGCAGGCCATGGTTGTTGCCACACTCGGCACCGGTCGTGATGAGCAGATCATCGATGCGCTGGCTGGCGAGTATCGTGATCGCTTCATGCTGCACTACAACATGCCTCCGTACGCCACTGGCGAATGCGGCCGTGTTGGTACGCCGAAGCGTCGCGAAATCGGTCACGGTCGTCTGGCCAAGCGCGCGTTGATCGCCGTGCTGCCGCCAGCGGACGAGTTCTCGTATTCGATGCGTCTGGTGTCGGAAATCACCGAATCCAACGGCTCCTCGTCGATGGCTTCCGTCTGCGGCGGCTCACTGGCACTGATGGACGCCGGCGTGCCGCTCAAGGCGCACGTGGCCGGTATCGCCATGGGCCTGATCAAGGACGGCAACCGCTTTGCCGTGCTCACCGACATCCTCGGCGACGAAGATCACCTCGGCGACATGGACTTCAAGGTGGCCGGTACCAACGGTGGCGTGACTGCGCTGCAGATGGACATCAAGATCCAGGGCATCACCAAGGAAATCATGCAGGTGGCGCTGGACCAGGCCAAGGAAGGCCGTTTGCACATCCTCGGCATCATGAAGAGCGCCATCGACGCTCCTCAGGAACTGTCGACCCACGCTCCGCGCCTGTACACCCTGCG
>JAUPVD010000217.1 GCA_030917225.1 Pseudomonadota bacterium | reverse complement strand
CCTCGGCGAGCAGCACCTCAAGATCGTGCTCGAGGAGCTTTCCACGCGCTGGAACCTGCAGCTCGACACCGCCACGCCGAGCATCCCCTACCGCGAGACGATCACCGTGGTGGCCGAGGCACGCTACCGCCACAAGAAGCAGAGCGGTGGCGCCGGCCAGTTCGGCGAGGTGGCCTTGAAGGTCGAGCCGCGCGAACGCGGGGCCGGCTTCGAGTTTGTCGATATCGTCAAGGGCGGCGCGATTCCCGGCAGCTTCATGCCGGCGGTCGAGAAGGGCGTGCGTCAGGCGCTGGCCGATGGGGTCATCGCCGGTTTCCCGGTCGAGGACATCCGCGTCACCGTGTTCGACGGCAAGACGCATTCGGTCGATGGCAAGGAAGTGGCCTTCTTCACCGCCGGCCGCAAGGCGACCATGGATGCTATCCGGAACGCGCAGCCGATCGTGCTGGAGCCGGTGGTCGAGATCGAAATTCTCTCGCCGGAAGCGGCCATTGGCGACCTGACCGGTGACCTCTCCGGCAAGCGCGGGCACATCACCGGTACCGGCCAGCGCGGCGGCATGACGGCCATTACCGGGCAGGTGCCGCTGGCGGAACTGACCGATTACCAGTCACGCCTGAAATCGCTGACCGGCGGCCAGGGCAGCTACAGCCTGACGTTCAGCCACTACGCACAGGTGCCGGCCAACGTCCAGCAGCAACTGATGGGGCAACACAAGACCCACGACGACGAGGAGTGAGCGTCGAGCGTTTGGCTTTCGGGAGATGTCCTGCCATAATTAGCACTTAATAAAGATCTTTTTTTGGTGCTAATTATGGAAAACCTGCTTGCTAGAACCTCGGTCAGCGTTACGGAACTCAAGCAAAGCCCCAGCGCTGTAATCGAAAAAGCCAAGGGTGCGCCGGTTGCGGTGCTCAACCACAACCGGCCGGCCGCTTATCTGGTGCCCGCCGCTACCTTTGCAGCCATGATGGAGCGATTGGACGATCTGGATCTTGCCGAGTTGGTGCGGGCGCGTGCGAGCGAGCCGACCATCGAGGTTGATCCGGATGCGTTATAGGCTCGAATTTCGCAAATCGGCCTGGGCGGAGTGGGAGGATCTCGACGGTTCCGTTCGTGCCCAATTCAAAAAGGTGCTGCTGCGTCGACTGGAAATGCCCCGTGTCCCGTCTGCGCTGCTGCACGGGATGCCCAACTGCTACAAGATCAAGTTGAGAACCTCGGGTTATCGCTTGGTGTATCAAGTGGCCGATGACATTGTGACGGTTACCGTGGTTGCGGTTGGCAAGCGTGACAAGGGTCTGGTTTATCAGCAGGCCGCGCAGCGTGTGGATGGCGAAACCGACTGAATTCGCTCTAAACTGCGGCTTTCCTTGTCTCTGAAAACGCTGCCATGACCCAAACCAAACGCATCACCTCCTTCCACCCACCGCGCCGTACCCTGCTCGGCCCCGGCCCTTCCGACATGAATCCGCGTGTGATGACGGCGTTGGCGCAGCCGGCCATCGGCTACCTCGACCCGGCCTTCGTGACCATGATGGAAGAGCTGAAGGAGTTGATGCGCTATGCCTACCGGACCACCAACCCGCTGACTTTCCCGATGTCCGGGCCGGGCTCGGTGGGCATGGAAGCCTGCTTCGTCAATCTGGTCGAACCGGGCGACAAGGTCATCGTCTGCCGCAACGGCGTCTTCGGCGGGCGCATGCTGGAGAACGTTGAGCGCTGTGGTGGCGTGCCGGTGGTGCTCGAAGAAACCTGGGGCGAGCCGATCGACCCGAACAAGCTCGAAGCGCTGCTCAAGGCCAACCCGGATACGAAGATCGTTGCCTTTGTGCACGCGGAAACCTCAACCGGCGCCCAGTCCGACGCGCAGGCGCTGTGCGATCTGGCACGCCAGCACGGCGCGCTGACTATCGTCGACTGTGTGACCTCGCTCGGCGGCACCCCGGTGCTGCTCGATGCCTGGCAGGCCGATGCCACCTATTCCGGCAGCCAGAAGTGCCTGTCCTGCACCCCCGGCCTTTCGCCGGTCAGTTTCTCCGAGCGCGCCATTGCCAAGGTGAAGGCACGCACGAAGGGCAAGGTGCAGAGCTGGTTCATGGACCTCAACCTGGTGCTTGCCTACTGGGGCGAAACTGCCCGCACCTACCACCACACGGCGCCCGGCAACAGCCTCTATGCCCTGCATGAAGCCTTGCTGCTGCTCAAGGAAGAGGGGCTGGAGAATGCGTGGGAACGTCACCGTCGCAACCACGAGGCACTGAAAGCCGGTCTTGAGGCGATGGGGCTGAGCTATCTGGTGAAGCCGGAAGCGCGCCTGCCACAGCTGAACTCGGTCTACATTCCGGCAGGGGTCGACGATCTTGCCGTGCGCAAGTCCCTGCTCCTCGACTACAACATCGAGATCGGTGCTGGCCTTGGCCCGCTCGCCGGCAAGATCTGGCGTTTCGGCCTGATGGGTTATTCGAGCCAGCAGGAGAACGTGCTGCTGGTGCTGTCGGCGCTGTCGGCCGTGCTTGGCGAGATGGGCTACAAGCACGAGGCGGGCGCTGCGGAAGCCGCAGCACATCACGCAATTGCCGCACAGCATGCGGCAGCGGCGAAAGCCAGACGCTAAGACCGGTGTTCCGGAAAAGAAACGGCCGGGGTGGTTTTCACCCCGGCCGTTTTACTTTGGTCTTGCCGCAAAGGCTCAACCGTCAGCATTGATCTGCGCGATCAGTTCCTTGAGCTTGGCCTCGGCTTCGTCGTTGGCTACTTGGCATGTGCCGGCAGCATGGTGGCCACCGCCGCCGTATTTGAGCATCAGTTCACCGACGTTGGTCTTGCTGCTGCGGTCGAGGATGGATTTGCCGGTGGCAAAGACGGTGTTCTGCTTCTGCACGCCCCACATGACGTGGATGGAAATGTTGGTTTCGGGGTAGAGGGCATAGACCAGGAAGCGGTTGGCGGCCCAGATGGTTTCCTCGTTGCGCAGGTCGAGCACGGCGAGGTTGCCGTAGACTTTTGTGCAATCGAGGATCTGCTCACGCGCTTCTGCATCGTGTTCGAAGTAGGTTTCGACGCGTTCCTTGACGTCGGGCAGTTCGAGAATCTCGTCGATGGTGTGGTTACGGCAGTACTTGATGAGATCCATCATCAGGTTGTAGTTGCTGACGCGGAACTCGCGGAAGCGGCCAAGACCGGTGCGCGCATCCATCAGATAGTTGAGCAGTACCCAGCCCTTCGGTTCGAGGATCTCGTCCACCGTAAACTGCGCGGCATCGGCCTTGTCGACGGCTTCCATCATGTCGTCGGCGATGGTCGGGAAGACCTTCTTGCCGCCGTAGTAGTCAAACACGACGCGCGCCGCCGACGGCGCCTCAGGGTCGATGATATGGTTCGTGCGCTCGCCGGTGTTGCGTATGGTTTCCGACAGGTGGTGGTCAAAGGCGATATGCGCGCCCGGCACGTAGGGCAGGTTGGTGGTGATGTCGCGATCGGTGATCTCGATCTTCCCGTCCTGCATGTCCTTGGGGTGCACGAACTTGATCTCGTCGA
>JAUPVD010000216.1 GCA_030917225.1 Pseudomonadota bacterium | reverse complement strand
TGACCTATCAGGCCGCTTCGGGTGCCGGCGCGCAGAACATGCGCGAGCTGATCGCGCAGATGGGCACTATCCACGCTTCCGTCGCCGATCTGCTCGCCGACCCGGCTTCGGCCATCCTCGACATCGACCGCAAGGTTGCCGAGACCATCCGTTCAGACAGCTTCCCGAAGAAGAACTTCCGCAACACCCCGCTCGCCGGCTCGCTGATCCCGTGGATCGACGTCCCGGTCGACGGCGGTCAGTCGAAGGAAGAGTGGAAGGGCGGCGCCGAGTGCAACAAGATCCTCGGCCGTCCGGCTTTCAAGACTGCCGGTTCGATCCCGATCGACGGCCTCTGCGTGCGCATCGGTGCCATGCGCTGCCACTCGCAGGCGCTGACCATCAAGCTGAAGAAGGATGTGCCGCTCGACGAAATCAGCGACATGCTGGCCAAGGCTAACCAATGGGCCAAGGTGGTGCCAAATGAGCGCGAGATCTCCGAGCGCGAACTGACCCCGGCTGCCGTCACCGGCACGCTAACCGTCCCGGTCGGCCGTCTGCACAAGATGGCCATGGGTCCGGAGTACCTGGCTGCCTTCACTTGCGGCGACCAGTTGCTGTGGGGGGCCGCCGAGCCGCTGCGCCGGATGCTGCGAATTCTGCTTGAAGCCTGATCCAGCAAGGTTTTGCGAGGAAGCCGGGGGCCGCAGTGGTGCCCGGCTTTTTTATCGCTGTTGTAAAATTGGTACGGCAATAGCCGACATCAGAAGGAAGTTGAGCTTGCATCGCTAACTTCATGATGTTATTTTAATTATTCCAAATAGACGCTCACAGGGTGGCGCGGTGACAAAGAAACCACAATCCACACCAAAACTTCGTGTTTCGACTCTGGCCATCGCGGCCAGTCTCGCGCTTTCCGGTCTGCCACTGGCTGCTCATGCTGCCGGGCTGGGCAAGGTGACCGTGTTCTCCGCGCTGGGACAGCCCTTGCGAGCCGAAGTTGAACTTTCCGCAACGCGGGAGGAGCTGGCCAGCATGAAGGCCAGCCTGGCTTCACCGGAAGCCTTCAAGGCCGCAGGTCTTGATTACGCATCACCGCTGCTCGGTATCCGCTTTGTCATCGACAAGCGTGCCAGCGGCCAATCGATCATCAAGCTGAGCTCCGATCGTCCGCTCAACGAGCCGTTCGTCGACATGTCGCTGGAGCTCAACTGGGCATCGGGGAGACTCGTTCGCGAGTACACCTTTCTTCTTGACCCCCCCGAAGTAGCAGCCAAGGCTGCGGCGCCTGTGATGGCGCCCGAGGTGAAGCCTGTTGCCACGAAACCGGGTGCGACGCCACGTGCGCCGCGCGCTGATGCTGAGGCGTCGGCACCTGCCGTCAAGGCAGCAAAGCCGAAGGCGGAAGCACCGGCGGAGAAGAGCGAAGGTGGTGACTCGTATCAGGTCAAGAAGGGCGACACGCTCAGCAAGATTGCTGCCGCAAACCAGCCCGAGGGCGTTTCGCTCGAGCAGATGCTGGTCGGCCTGCTGCGTGCCAACAAGGATGCTTTTGACGCTGGCAACATCAACCGCTTGAAGAGCGGCAAGATTCTGACCGTGCCGCAGAAGTCCGAAGTCGAGGCCATCTCGCCGGCTGAGGCGCACAAGGTCGTGGTGGCGCAGGCTGCCGACTGGAACAACTATCGCCGCAAGCTCGCTGCGGGTGCCGCGCAAGCGCCGGCTACCGATGATGCCGGCAAGCAGGAAGTGTCGGGCAAGATCACTGCCAAAGTCGAAGACAAGGCAGCGCCTTCGACGGAATCCAAGGATCAGGTACGCGTGTCGCGCACGGAGTCCGGCAAGGGCAAGCCGGGCGGCAAGGCTGGCGAGGACGAATTGCTGGCCAAGGAAAAGGCGCTCAAGGAAGCCAACGACCGCCTCGTATCGCTTGAAAAGAATGTGAACGAGCTGCAGAAGCTGCTCGAGATGAAGAACCAGAACCTGGCAGAGTTGCAGAAGCAGGCAGCAAAACCAGCTGTCGCGGAAGCCGGGAAGCCTGAGCCGGCAGCAAAGCCGGTGGAAGTCGCGAAACCGGTAGAGCCGCCCAAGCCTGTGGAGCCGCCGAAGGCAGCCGAGCCGCCTAAACCGGTGGAACCGCCAAAGCCGGTTGAGCCAGCAAAGCCGGTTGAACCGCCCAAGGCTGCAGAAGCTCCGGCGGAGCCGCCGAAGGCAGAGGCTGCGAAGCCTGCTGAGGAAAAGAAACCCGAAGAGATCAAGCCCGCCGAAGCGCCAAAGCCGGTTACGCCTGCAGAGGCTCCGAAGCCGAAGCCCAAGGCCGTTGTGCCACCGCCACCGCCGCCGGAAGAGCCGAGCTTCTTTGACGAGCTGATGGACAACCCGATGCTGTTGGCCGGAGGTGGCGGCATTCTTGCATTGCTCGCCGGCTATGTAATGGTCAAGCGCCGTCGCACCGCGTCTTCGGGCGAATTGCCGCTGTCGACCTCGACCGCCGGTCTTTCGCAGACGAGCCTTGGTGAGAACTCGGTGTTCCGCAACACCGGAGGTCAGAGTGTCGATACGTCGCACACGCCGCCGCAGACCGATTTCAGCCAGGCCGGCCCGGGTACCATCGATACCGATGAAGTTGATCCGGTGGCCGAAGCCGATGTGTACATGGCCTATGGCCGTGATGCGCAGGCCGAAGAAATCCTGCTTGAAGCCAAGACCAAGGATCCGAAACGCTACGCGATCCACCTCAAGCTGCTGGAAATCTACGCCAACCGTCAGAGCGCCAAGCAGTTCGAAACCCTGGCCACCGAGCTGTACGGTGAAACCAGCGGCGTCGGTGCCGATTGGGAGAAGGCCGCTGCGATGGGCCTCAAGGTTGATCCGCAGAATCCGCTGTATGGTGGCAAGCGGGCTGCCGCTACGTCTGAGTTCGACGCCGATGCCACGGTGATCGTTTCGGCGCAGACGATGAAGAATACGGTCACGATGCCGGGGCAGTTGGCTCAGATGGCTGCTGCTGCCGAGTCGCTTGACGTGTCTGCTCCCGAGCTGCCGTCCGAAGCCGCACCGGCTGCAAGCGATGAGATCGCCAGTCTGGACTTTGACCTGGGGGGTCAATCTGCCGCAGCGCCGGAGCCTGAGCCCGAGAAATCTGATCTGGTGACGACGGTAACCCTGCCGGCAACCCAGTTGCCGGAAGCGGATGCTGACGGTGCGCTGGACTTTGATTTGGGTGGCGCACAGAAGCCGGCTGCTGAAGTGGCACCGGAGGCGGCAACTGAAGATACCGTTGTTGGCCTCGACTTCGAAATGCCTGAAATCAAGGTTGAAACGCCTGCAGCCGATGCCTCGGGTCTGGATTTTGATCTCGGCTTCGATACGCCGGCGCCAGCTGCAGCTCCGGCGGCCCCCGTCGCTGCACCTGCGGCAGCAGAGGAACTTGTCCTCGACGCCGGCAACGTGAATACCGAGGATCTCGAGTTTGATGTGACTTTGACGGAGTCCACGGTGCTCGGTCAGCCGATGTCGCCGTCTTCGTACGACATGGGCGCAATCAGCCTCGACTTGGCAGAACCGAAAGCCGCTCCGGCTGCTGCTCCTGCAGCGAGTTTCGAGTCTGCCCAGATGGAGACCGTGGTCAATCCGGGGCTAGTGGCTTCTGCTGAAGCCGATGCGGGTTTCGAGCCGATCAGTGCCAATGAAGAAGTTGCGACCAAGCTTGACCTGGCAAAGGCCTACGAAGAAATGGGCGACATGGAAGGTGCTCGCGAGTTGCTGCAGGAAGTCCTGAAGGAAGGCAACGCCGGCCAACAGGAAGCTGCACGCGCCATTCTGGAGCGGGTCGGCGCCTGACGTCGCAGCAGGTTAAAATACAGGCCGCGTTCCCTTGGGGGCGCGGCCTTTTTCTTTTTTGCGGACGACTGAATTCCTGATGAGGCAACTCCACCCGGCACATCGGCTGTTCTGCTGGCTCCTGGCCGTCGTTACCATCCAGTGCATTTCCGGCATCGGGCTGCTATTTGTACTGTCAGTCGTGTTGCTGTCGGGACGCGCCATTCTGCTGCGGTTTTTCCGTCTGCTCCGGCGCGCGCGCTGGCTGCTGTTTTCGCTATTCGTCATTCTTGCCTGGGGCGTTGCCGGTGATCCACTTTGGGAGAACGGTGGTGCACTGGTGCCAACCGCGGAGGGTATCAGCGAAGCCTTTACGCAGATCGGAAGACTGCTGCTGGTGCTCGCCGCCGTAGCGGCACTGCTGGAAACAACGCCGATTGACAGCCTGATGGCCGGATGCCGCGAATTATTGCAGCCGCTGCGCCATATCGGGCTCGATGTCGATCGCGCCGTCATTCGCCTGTCGCTGGCGCTGTATTACGCGGAAGCGGCACCTGCGCATGACTGGAAGCAATTACTGATGGCCACGGATGTGCCACTGGCTCCGGGTACTGTTTGTCTGACCCTGCCCGATGTGCGCTGGCATGACCGTGTTGCCGTGATGTTGGCCGTTGCACTGCTCTTCATGGTCTGCATGGCATGAGAATCGCACTTTGCGTTGAATACGACGGGAGCGCTTTCCGTGGCTGGCAAACACAGGCGGGAGGTGGCACCGTACAGGACGCGCTGGAAGCAGCATTGTCCGAAATCGCCAGCGAACCGATCAGTGTTGTTTGTGCCGGCCGTACCGATGCCGGGGTGCATGCAACATCGCAGGTGGTGCATTTCGATTGCCTGACGGAGCGCCCTCTGTCGGCCTGGGTGCGCGGCAGCAATGCCCTGTTGCCGGCAAGCGTTGCCGTGCGCTGGGCACACCTGGTGGCCGATGATTTCCACGCCCGATTTTCGGCTTTCGGGCGGCGTTACCGCTATGTTCTGCTCAATCGACCGCAACGACCCGCATTGGCTCAGG
>JAUPVD010000003.1 GCA_030917225.1 Pseudomonadota bacterium | reverse complement strand
GACCGACCCGGATCAGGCTGCCGACTTCGTCAAGCAGACCAACTGCGACGCGCTGGCCATTGCCATCGGCACCAGCCACGGTGCCTACAAATTCACCAAGAAGCCGACCGGCGACATCCTGGCCATCGAACGCATCAAGGAAATTCACGCACGCATCCCGAACACGCATCTGGTGATGCACGGCTCGTCGTCAGTACCGCAGGAACTGCTGGCCGAGATCCGCGAGTTCGGCGGCGACATGAAGGAAACCTACGGCGTACCGGTCGAGGAAATCGTCAACGGCATCAAGCACGGTGTGCGCAAGATCAACATCGATACCGACATCCGCCTGGCGATGACCGGCGCCGTCCGCCGCTACCTGTTCGAGAACCCGTCCAAGTTCGACCCGCGCGACTACCTGAAGCCGGCACGCGAAGCCGCGAAGAAGATCTGCCTGGCCCGCTTCGAAGCCTTCGGTTGCGCCGGGCAGGCGAGCAAGATCAAGCCGCTGACGCTGGAGAAAATGGCCGAACGTTACGCCAAGGGCGAACTGAACCAGATCGTAAAGTAATCAAACACCTGCAGACGGCACCGGGTGATAGACTCGGTGCCGTTTTCTTTTTTTGTCGCCATGATGCTGCCACTCGCCGAGCACCCCCTGCGCCACCGCCTCAATGCGGAAATCCATTCGCGGCCACCGATTGCCATACCGGGGCCGGAGTGGATCAGTTATCTTGCGGTCACGCATACCGGCGGCAGCGCCTCTGATGAACGCACGCATCTGGCACAGCTGTGCGCCACGCTTGGCACCGAAGTCTGTCCGCTTGTCGATGGTGACCACTGGGTGCTTGATACAGGTGCCCTGCGCCTGAAATGGGAGCGACACACCGAATTTTCTGGCTACACCTTCTTCCGTCGTCGCATCTCCGGCGATGCGGCCGACACGACCGCACTTGCCGCTTTCCCGGCCGATTGGGTGGCCGGCATTCCCGGCGAGGTGATTGCCGCCAGCCACATCGAACTCTGTGCCGCAACGCAGAACCCGCCGGAGGAAGTGCTCGACGGCTTCGCCCGCTCCGGCGAAGCCGTGGTCGCTACGCGCGTTGCCGATGGCGCGGCCTGGGTCGTTTCGGATTTCGAGTTGCATGACGGTTTTTCGCGCTTCACGGTCATCGATGAGCACCTGCGCCATCGTCAGGCTGGCCGCACCGTGCAGCGCATCCTTGAGATCGAAACCTATTGCATGATGGCCCTGCTCGCTTTCCCGGTGGCCAAGGAAACCAGCCGGTTTCTCGGCAACTGCGAACGAGAGCTGTCGAAGCTGATGGACGAGATGAGCGTTGCCGCCACCCCCGAGGACGAGCGCCGCCTGCTGGCCCGGCTGACACGCCTGGCCGCAGAAGTAGAACAGTCGGTAACGCGCACTGCTTACCGTTTTGGTGCTGCGGCAGCCTACTACCGTCTGGTGCAGCAGCGCGTCGACGACATGCGCGAACAGCGCCTGAATGGTTTTCCGCCAATCCGCGAATTCATGGAACGCCGGCTGGCTCCGGCCATGAGCACCTGTCAGTCGATCGCCGGCCGCCAGGCGGACCTGTCCACCCGCATTGCCCGCAAGAGCGCGCTACTGCGAACCCGCGTCGATATCGAGCTGGAGCGCCAGAACCAGGAACTGCTGGCACAGATGAACCGCCGCGCCAAGCTGCAACTCCGGCTGCAGGAGACGGTCGAAGGCCTGTCGGTGGTAGCCATCACCTACTACGGATCGCAGCTGGTGCAGTATCTGGCCAAGGGGCTCAACAAGGCTATCCTGCCGGGTCTGTCGCCCGAAATTGCCGCCGCAGTGTCGATCCCGGTAATCGCCACCGTCGTCGCCCTCAGCATCCGCCGTATGCGCAAAACGCTGGCGGCCGAGGAAAACTCCCTCGGTGCGCATTAATTTATAATCCACCCTTTGCCTTCACTTTCAGGAAATCTGCCGTGACCGCTCCGCAATTCGAATCCGCCATCAAGAGCCTGCCGCTGCTTTCGCGCGGCAAGGTGCGCGACATTTACGCCGTGAACGACGAGCAATTGCTCATCGTCACCTCCGACCGCCTGTCGGCTTTCGACGTCATCCTGCCGAATCCGATTCCGGACAAGGGCAAGGTGCTGACGCAGGTTGCCAACTTCTGGTTCGACAAGCTCGCCCATGTCGTTCCCGGCCAGCTCACCGGCGTCGATCCGGAGAGCGTCGTCGCCCCGGAAGAGCGCGACCAGGTGCGTGGCCGCGCCGTTGTCGTCAAGCGCCTGCGTCCGCTGCCGATCGAGGCCGTGGTGCGCGGCTACCTGATCGGCTCCGGCTGGAAGGACTACCAGACCACCGGTGCCGTCTGCGGCATCAAACTGCCGGCTGGCCTGAAGATGGCGCAGAAACTGCCGCAGCCGATCTTCACCCCGGCAACCAAGGCCGACATCGGCGAGCACGACGAGAACATCAGCTTCGAGCAGGCGCAGGCGCATTGTGCTGCCGTACTTTCCGAGGTC
>JAUPVD010000019.1 GCA_030917225.1 Pseudomonadota bacterium | reverse complement strand
GCCGATCACGCGCACGCTGTCGATTTCCTTGCCGGCCTTGTCGAAGAAGATGATTCCCGGTGGTCCGAAGAGGGTGAAGCGCTTGAGCAAGGCCTTGTCCTCTTCCGAGTTGGCGGTGACATCGGCCTGCAGCAATAGCGTGCCGGCAAGCTTCTGCTGCACGCGCGGATCGGAGAAGGTGTAGCGCTCCATTTCCTTGCACGAGACGCACCAGTCTGCGTAGAAATCGAGCATCACCGGCTTGCCGGCTGCCTGGGCGTTGTTGATCCGCGCATCGAGCTCGGCCACGGTCTTCACGCGCTCGAACGGCAGGTGCTTCGTGTCGGTGCCAGCGCTGCCGCCGCGCAATCCGGACAGCGGTTGTAGCGGGTCCCTGGCGCCGGAGAGAGCGCCGACCAGCATCGCTGCGCCGGCAACCAGCATGACGATGCCGATGCCTTTCCAGAAGCGATGCCAGCCCTTGGCGTGTGGCGGCAGCGGGTCGAGGGCGTGCATGTAGATGGACGGCACGATCAACAGCGAGGCCCAGGCCAGCATCTGCACCGCCAGCGGTATCACCGGCGAGATCATCCAGACGGCGGTGCCGAGCAGAATCACGCCGAAGGCTTTCTTCACCGACTCCATCCACGGCCCGGTGCGCGGCAGGATGCTGCCGGCCGAGAGGCCCACTGCCAGCAGTGGTGCCCCCATGCCCAGCGCCATCACGAACAGCGCGACGCCGCCGAGTACGGCATCGCCGGTCTGGCCGATGTAGAGCAGCGCACCGGCCAGCGGCGCGGCGACGCAGGGTCCGACGATCAGCGCCGACAGCGCGCCCATGGCAGTCACGCCGGGGAGCGAACCGCCTTTCAGGTGGCCGGCTTCTTCCGACATCTTGCTTTGCAGGAAGGTGGGCAACTGCAGCTCGTAGAACCCGAACATCGAGAACGACAGTACGACGAAGACCAGCGCAAAACTGCCCAGCACCCACGGGTTCTGCAGCGCGGCCGAAAGCAAGGTGCCGGTCATGCCGGCAGCGATGCCGGCGGCGGCGTAGGTGGCAGCCATGCCCAGCACGTAGGCCAGCGAGAGCATGAAACTGCGGCTGTGCGAGACCTTGTGGCTGTTCTTGCCGCCTGCGCCGACAATGATGCCGGAGAGGATGGGGATCATCGGAAAGACACAGGGGGTCAGCGAGAGCAGCAGGCCGAAGCCGAAGAAGCTGACGATCACCACCCAGAAGCTGGCGTCCTTGAGCAGATGCGCGATCTGCCCACTCTCGTCGCCGGCGGAAGGCGTTGCCGAGAGTGGCTTGGCCGCTGGCGTAGTGGCCGGGTCGGGCAGGGTCAGGCTCACCGTCTGCATCTGCGGCGGGTAGCAGATGCCGCCGTCGGCACAGCCCTGCGAGGTGAGCTTCAGGCTCAGCGCCAGGGTGCCGGAACTGTTGCGCTCGACCGGAACGCGGATGACCGCTTCCTTGTAATAGACCTCGACTTCGCCAAAGATCTCGTCCTTCTTCATCTTGCCCGGCCGGAACTGCGGCTGGCCGAGGGCGGTGCTTTCCGGTTCGGCCTTGAAGCGGAACTTGTCGCGGTAGAGGTAATAGCCCTTGGCGATCTCGAAGCGGACCTCGGCGGTTTCGCCGTCAAGCGCCTTCGCCGTCGGCTTGAAGGCGACCATCGGGTCGAGGAATTCCTCGGCCTGGGCCGAAAGGCCAAAGCACAGCAGCAAGGCAAGCAGCCAGCGAAGCATCATCTTGGTCTGGTTCCGTTTCAGTCCGGTCGGGTCTCGTCGCTGACCCATTGCAGGTAGGCGGGCAGCCCCCGGTCGATCGGCGTTGCCACGATCTCGGGCAATTCGTAGGGGTGGCGTGCGCAAATTTCAGCCTCCAGTGCCGCGTAGCGTTCGCTGGTGGTCTTGATCAGCAGCGGCACTTCCTCGGCGCTTTCCACCCTGCCTTGCCAGCGATAGACCGAGCGGCACGGCGCCAGCACGTTGACGCAGGCGGCCAGGCGCAGCTCGACCAGCGCAGTGCCGAGAGACTCGGCCGTTGCCTGGTCGGGGCAGTTGGTCAGAACGAGCAGGAGAGACATGTCGGAGAAAAAGGTGGGGTGAAGGGTAGAAAGAAGGGTGGGGAGGCGAAAGTCGCATTGTCCTGCCGTCGGGGAGCGAGATCAACACCTCAATACCTCAATGCCCCATTTAGGGCGTGTCTGAATGGCGGGGGCGGTTTATCATGCCAGTTGAGAGTCAATCAGGTTTCAATCAGGTTCCATTTCCATGTCAAGAACAAGGCGAAATGCCGCGTCAGCCAGAGCAAAGCTGCCGAGTCGAGTGATCGGCCGGCGGTCGCAGCAATTGCCGCGCATCCTGGTGCGGATCAATATCGCCGTGGCGGTACTCATTGTCGGCGTCGGCTTGGCAACCTGCGCCTTCTACTATCTGTCCGGCGGCACGGTCAGCTGGTCGGATGCGCTGTACATGACCATGATTACCGTGACCACGGTCGGTTATGGCGAAATCGTCCCGCTCGATACGGTCGGTATGCGTCTGCTCGCCGGTCTGGTCGCAATTCTCGGTTTCGGTACGCTCACTTTTCTTTTCACCAGCTTTACCGTTTTCTTCCTCGAAAACGACATCGACTACACCCTCAGGAGACGGCGCATGGAAAAACAGGTGCGCAAGCTGCAGGGCCACTACATCGTCTGCGGTTTCGGCCGCGTCGGGCGTAACGTGGCCACCGAGCTGATGAATACCAACCGGCATTTCGTTGCCATCGACCCCGAGGAGGCGCGCTTCGACGAGAACAAGGAACGCTACCCCGACCTGCTCTATCTGCACGGCGATGCCAGCGACGACGACCATCTGGCGGCAGCGAACATCGACGAGGCCAAGGGCGTTTTCGCGGTGACCGGCGACGACAGCCGCAACCTGATGATCGTCATCACCGCCAAGCAGCTCAACCCGGCCGTGCGCGTGGTGGCACGCTGCCAGGAAGTGCGCAACATGCAGAAGATGAAGAAGGCCGGCGCCGATGCCATCGTTTCGCCCGATTTCACCGGCGGCATGCGTATCGCGTCGGCGATGATCCGGCCGCATGTCGTCGGCTTCCTCGACGAGATGCTCAAATCGGAAAAGCGGCTGCGCGTCGAAGAGGTGCCGGTGCCATCGGATTTCCCCGATACGCCCTTGCAGAGGCTGCGACTGCGTAGCCACGAATATGTGCTGCTGGCGGTGCGCGAGGCGCACGACTGGGTGTTCAATCCGCCGAGTGACTACATCCTCCGCCACGGCCAGACCATCATCAC
>JAUPVD010000215.1 GCA_030917225.1 Pseudomonadota bacterium | reverse complement strand
GGCGTCGACCTGCGTGGCCATGTCGGCGAGGCGGAAGCTGACTGCCTGGTGGCCGGTCAGCGGCACGCCGAAGGTCACCCGATCCTTGGCATAGCTGATGGCGGCCTCGAGCGCGGCGCGGGCCATGCCGACTGATTGTGAGGCGATGCCGATGCGGCCGGCTTCGAGGTTCGACAATGCGATCTTGTAGCCCTCGCCTTCCTTGCCAAGCAGGCAGCTGGCCGGGATGCGGCAGTTCTCGAAGAGGATTTGCGCGGTATCCGAAGCGTGCTGGCCCATCTTCTCTTCGAGGCGGGCGACAATGTAGCCCGGGGTGTCGGTCGGTACCAGGAAGCAGGAAATGCCCTTCTTGCCGGCGTCCTTGTCGGTGACGGCGAAGACGATGGCGACCTGCGCGTACTTGCCGGTGGTGATGAACTGCTTGACGCCGTTCAATACGAAATGGTCGCCTTCACGCGTGGCGCGCGTCGTGATCGCCGAGGCGTCGGAACCGGTGTGCGGCTCGGTCAGGCAGAAGCAGCCGAGCATGTCGCCGCGCGCCAGCGGTTTCAGGTATTTCTCCTTCTGCGCATTGCTGCCGTACTTCATCGTGATGCCGCAGGCCAGCGAATTCTGCACGCTGACGATGGTCGAGGTGGCACCGTCGCCGGCAGCGATTTCTTCCAGCATCAGCACCAGGCTCATGTAGTCCATGCCGGCACCGCCCCATTCCTCGGGCACAACGACACCCATGGCGCCGAGCGCGGCTAGTTCCTTCAGCGCCTCGGCGGGAAAGGTGTGGTGGCGGTCCCATTCGCCGGCAAACGGCGCCAGGCGCTCCTGCGAAAAGTCGCGCATCGCGTCGCGGATCATTTCCTGTTCTTGGCTGAGGATCATGCGGTTTTCTCCAGGGTATTTTGAGTTGTCAAAGTGGTCAGCCAGACACCGGCGATGACCAGCGCGCCACCGGCGAGCACGGCCATACCGAGACGCTCGTCGAGCAGCACCGCCGCCTGCAACACGGCGAAGACGGGGACCAGATTGATGAAGGCCGAAGCGCGGGCGGCGCCGATGACGCGCACGCCGTCAGCGAACCAGGTAAAGCCGAGAGCCGTGCCGCAAACGGCCAGAAAGAGGACACTGGCCCAGACGCGCCACGACCAGTCGCCGAGGTTGATGTCGCCCTGAACGACGGCCACCGTGCAAAGTAAGGCTGCACCGACAAGGCTGGCGTGCAGCGTGGCAGCGAGCGGCGACAGGGTCTTGGTGGCACTACGACCAATGAAGGTGTAGGCCGTCCAGCACAAGACACAACCGACGATCAGCCATTCGCCAATGCCGATGGCGCCATGCAGCAGCGCCAACGGATCACCATTGCCGATCACCATCAGGCAGCCAGTCAGTGCAATGGCGATGCCGCACAGCTTCACCGGCGTCATCCGCTCCTGCCCGGCGAACCACGCAAGGAGCGCGACCGTAACCGGATTGAGCGCAACGACGAGTGCCCCGCGCCCGGCCGGGATGTAGCGCAGCCCGTAAAAGAAACACAGGGCGTAGAGAAAAATGCCGGTGACCGCCAACCCGCTGACGATGCCCCACTCGCGCCCGTTGGCCGGGCGTGGAATTCTGCCTTCGGCGGCCAGCGCAAAGCCAGCCAGCACAACTCCGGCAATGAGGAAACGGAAGGCGGCAGCCATCAGCGGTGCAGGCACTTCCTGCGCCACGATGCGCCCCGCGATCCAGGTTCCGCCCCACATGAACATGGCACCGGTGAGCTTGAGATAGGTAGTCGAAGTTGCGGTCAACGCAGCACCGATCAGAACATCTCGACGGCGAGCGCCGTGGCTTCGCCGCCGCCGATGCAGAGCGATGCAACCCCGCGCTTCAGGCCGTACTTTTTCAGCGCGCCGAGCAGCGTGACGACGATGCGCGCGCCGGAAGCGCCGATCGGGTGACCCAGCGCACAGGCACCGCCGTGGATGTTCACCTTCTCGGCCGGCAGCTTCATGTCGTGCATGGCGGCCATGGTGACCACGGCAAAGGCTTCGTTGATCTCGAACAGGTCGACCTGATCGGTCGTCCAGCCGGCCTTGGTCAGCAGTTTCTGCATGGCGCCGACCGGGGCGGTCGGGAACAGCGCCGGTGTATGGGCGTGGGTCTGGTGGCCGACGATGCGGGCGATTGGCGTCAGGCCCAGCTTCTCGGCCTGCGAGGCACGCATCAGCACCAGTGCCGCCGCGCCGTCGGAGATCGACGAGGAGTTGGCCGGCGTCACCGTGCCGTCCTTGGCGAAGGCCGGCTTCAGCGTCGGAATCTTGTCGACGTTTACTGCGAAGGGGCCTTCGTCCTTGTCGACAACGACGTCGCCTTTCCTGCCACTGACCGTCACCGGCGCGATTTCCCAATCAAAGCTGCCGTCGCTGTTGGCGGCCTTGGAGCGCGTGGTGGAACGGATCGCGAATTCGTCCTGCGCCTGGCGCGTGAAGCCGTAACTGCCGGCACAATCTTCCGCGAAGGTACCCATCAGGCGGCCACGCGTTTCCTTGCCGTACGAATCCTCGAGGCCATCGAGGAACATGTGATCGAGGATCTGGCCGTGGCCGAGGCGATAGCCGCCGCGCGCCTTGGGCAGCAGGTAGGGGGCGTTGGTCATCGACTCCATGCCGCCGACAACGGCGACGCCGTAAGAGCCAGCAACAATACCGTCGTGCCCGAGCATGGTCGCCTTCATCGCGGAGCCACAAACCTTGTGGATCGTGGCACAGCCGGCCGACAGTGGCAGCCCTGCCTGCAACGCGGCCTGACGCGCCGGCGCCTGCCCCTGGCCGGCCTGCAGCACGCAGCCCATCAGCACTTCATCGATCAGGCTGGCGTCGAGGCCAGCTCGTTCGACGGCGGCCTTGATGGCGACAGCACCGAGATTGGCGGCCGTGAGACTGCCAAAAGCGCCCTGAAAAGCACCCATCGGCGTACGGGCGGCGGCAACGATTACGATTGGATCGGACATGAATTTCTCCTCTGCAAATGATCAGGATTCCAGCGCCTGCAGCGCTGCGGAATATCGGGGGATGAACTTGTCGGGCTGGCTGACGGTAAAGCCGAGATCGCGCATCAGGCCGTCTTCAAGGCCGTAGATCCAAGCGTGCACTGTCACCTTTTGTCCTCGCGCCCAGGCATCCTGCACGACAAAGGTCTGGCACACGTTGGCTGCCTGTTCGAGCACATTGAGTTCGCACAGCCGGTCATGACGCTGCGCTTCTGGCAAGGCGTCGACGGCGGCGACATGCTTGTCGTGGACATCGCGCACGTGGCGCAGCCAGATATCAACCAGACCGACGCGGGTTTTTTCCAGCGCTGCCTTGACGCCGCCACAACCGTAGTGGCCGACGACCATGATGTGCTGGACCTTGAGCGCCTCGACGGCGAACTGGATCACCGACAGGCAGTTGAGGTCGGTATGCACCACCTGGTTGGC
>JAUPVD010000214.1 GCA_030917225.1 Pseudomonadota bacterium | reverse complement strand
TCACCATCTACACCTTCCTCTACCCGATCCTGTCGCAGGATTCGGTCGACAAGTCGAAGGCGATCTGGTGCTCGGCGGATCGCGCCAAGGCGTGGAACGACTGGATGGTGGAAGGCAAGGCGCCAGCCGGCAAGACGGATTGCGATACCGCTGCCGTAACGAAGAATCAGGAATACGGCCGCAAGCTGAACATCAACGGCACGCCGACGCTGTTCTTTGCCGATGGCGAGCGCATCCCGGGAGCGGTGCCGCTGCCGAAGATCGAGGAAAACTGGCGCAGACAGCCGGCAAATAAGCCTGCCTGGCAATGCAAGGTACATGCGGCGCCTGCGGGCGCCGCAGTCATTTTTGGAACTCAGTGCTTCGAAAACTTGGCGGCGAGCTGGTTCAACTTTTCAGCACGCTGCTGCGCCGCTTTTTCGGCCTTCTCGGCCTCAACCTTGGCGCGGCGCTGGTCGGCTTCCTTGCGGAAGCGCTCGCGCAACGTTTCCGTGGCGTGTGCCCGGTGCTCATCGGTCAGCTCGGCGACGACCTTGCCTTCGAGGTCGAAGCGCTCAGTCGCCTTCTCCATCACTTTCAGGTAGCGCAGCGAGTGGGTATGCATGCGCAGCGCGATGCGTAGCGTCTTGCGTTCCAGATCGGGCAGCGCGGCGAGCAACTGCTTGTCAATGCCGATGGCCAGCGGCAAGCAATCGCGCAGGACAGCGAACTGTTCCTGCAAGGCTTTGAGCATGGCGCGGCCGGATTGGGCGGGAGAGGAAGCGGACGGAGTTGCTGCTTGTGGCGCGGAGGTATTCATTGCGACTTGTGACAAAAACGGGTGAGCGGAAACGCAAGCGTACCACGGCTGGCCGCCGCCCGCCTGACCGCACCGCTACCCCGCTTCAGACGAGCGGAGCCGCCGGCCAAGGAATGACGTAAAAAAGAACCGCAAAGAAATGCAGTGCGCTGCCGAGCAGCACGAAGCCGTGCCAGATCGCATGGTGGAACTTGAGGCTGCGCCACTTGTAGAACACTACGCCTGCCGTATAGGCGATGCCGCCGCCGGCCAGCAACAGCAAGCCGCCGAGGGCCACCTTCTCGATCATCGGCTGGGCGGCGACGACAATCACCCAGCCCATCGCCACATAAAGCGCCACGACGACGCCATGCAGGCGCCCACCCATGAACAGCTTGAAGATGACGCCGGCCACCGCCAGCCCCCAGATCACGCCAAACAGGCTCCAGCCCCACGGACCGCGCAGGCTGACCAGCGTAAATGGCGTATAGGTGCCGGCGATAAGCAGGAAGATGGCCGAGTGGTCGAGGATGCGCAGCACCTGCTTGGCGCGCTCGGTCTGGATGCTGTGGTAAAGCGTGGAGGTGGTGTAGAGCAGGATCAACGTGGCGCCGAAGATGCTGCAGGCCACGACATGCCAGGCATCGCCGTTGAGTGTGGCGAAGGCGGTCATCACCGCCAGCCCGGCGATGGACAGAACGATACCGACACCGTGGGTGACGCTGTTGGCGATTTCCTCGGAGATGGAATAGCGCCGGGCTGCGGGTGTCGATGACATGGGATGGCCTCTGCGAATCTCCGGGCAACCCCGGACAGGGGCATCAGTCTAGCGGACACCCGCTGCCACGAGTGGGCGGCGCCCCCTAAACGGAGGGCCGCCGACGATCAGAGGTGGTGGTGAACTTCAGGGTTCCAGGCAAACAGCGAGCGCAGGCCGCGGCTGAGGCGCTTCAGCACGGCGATGCGCGGCTTGGCCGGCGCCTGCTGTTGAACCTTAGCTTGCGGGTTCCAAGAGAAAACCGGGCGGATCGCTGCGGCAACCGCCAGCAGGCCGGCAAAGGTGCTCTCGGCCAGCAGACGGCCGGTTATACGCATGCGCTCGGCAAAGAGTCCTTCGATCCGGCGGATTTCCTCGGCGCGCAGTTGGCGGGCACGACGCTCAATAGCAGCAATATCGATGGGAGCCATGATTCATTCCTTTTCCATGTCGCAGTGCAACACTGCAAGGATTGCACTTTAATTACATCGCCCAGCAACAACAATCCATCTACTTGGAACAACATTTGTGAATTTTCGTCCATAATCGCACCATGGATCGCGCCGCCGAGATGACTGCTTTCGTGACTGCCGTGGAAAACGGTGGTTTTTCTGCGGCTGCTCGCGCGCTTGGCCTGACGCCTTCGGCTCTCTCCAAGCTGGTCACTCGCCTGGAAGACCGGCTGGGGGCCCGCCTGCTCCAGCGCACCACCCGCCGCCTGCAATTGACCCCCGAGGGCGATGCCTTCTTTACCCGCGCCCGGCACATCCTTGCCGCCATCGACGAGGCCGAAGCGGAAGTCACCGAAGCCAATGCCAGCCCGCGCGGCACGCTGCGCCTGCATTGCGGCTCGGCTTTCGGCATGCACCAGCTGGCGCCCGCCATTCCGCGCTTCATTGCCCGCCACCCCGACGTCGGCATGGACATCACCATCAGCGACCAGCCGCTCGATGCCATGGAGGAACGCATCGACCTCGCCATCCGCATCGGCCCGCTCGACGAGTCGTCGATGGTGGCTCGCCGCATCTGCAACCTGCAGCGCGTAATCTGCGCGGCCCCCAGCTATCTGGGACGCTGCGGCACGCCGCAGACGCCCGACGACCTGCAGAAACACAACTGCCTGTGGATCACCAGCCTGCCGGCGCTGCGGCGCTGGCCCTTCGACACCGAGGAAGGCATCCGCGTGGTGAACGTCGGCGGCAACGTCGCCGCCAACACCGCGGAGACAGTATTGCAACTGGCCATTGCCGGTGTCGGCATTACCCGGCTGACGGATGTGATCGTCGGCGACGCCATCGGCCGCGGCGAACTGGTGCCGATCCTCGCCGACTGGCACCACGCCGAACCGGTGCCGCTGTTCGCCACCTATCCGAGCGGACGTCACCTGTCGCCAAAGGTCAAGGCAATGGTCGACTTCCTCGTCGAGGAGTTCGGCAGCACGCCGTGGCGGCGCAAGCGCCCGGATGCGGCTCGCTGAAGCAACCTACCGATTTCGGGCTAGACTGCCAATTCAGCCCCCGGCAACCGGAGCAAGCCCGATGAACAGCCACGACGATCACACACCTCCCGGAACCCCGACCGGCATCGGCATTCCGCGCCGCAACGATTTCGACCCGGCAGCCTTTGAAAAGGCAGTCACCGACCTGCTGGCCGCCTGCGGCATCGCGCCCGACATGGCGCACATGGGACGCACGGCGCAACGAGTCCGCGAGCTATGGCAGAAGCGCCTGCTCGGCGGCTACGAACTCGATCCGGCAACCGCATTGGGCGACGGCTTCGCCGACCCGCGCACAGACATGGTGGTCATTCGCGGCATTGCCGTGCATGGTGTCTGCCCGCACCATCTGGTGCCGTTTCGCGGCGTCGCGCATGTTGGCTACATCCCCGGCGGCCGCCTGCACGGCTTTGGCCGCATCGCGCGTATGGTCGATGCCATCGGCCACCGCTTTACCTATCAGGAATGGATGACCCGTGACATTGCCGATGCGCTGGTCAAGCACGGCCATGCCGCCGGCGGCGCCTGCGTCATCGAGGCCGAACAGCTGTGCCTGCTGCTCGGCGAGGACCGGCGCGGCGATGAGCGGGTGGTGACGCAGGCCTTTGCCGGCAGTTTTGCCGGCTCCGACCAGCTGCGCAACGAGTTCCTGCGCGCCCTGAAATAGCCCACATTGCAACGGCCTGCGCTATCATCGCCGTTGCCCATGACAAACAACTTTTCAGCGCCCGCCGCCAACACCCCGTGAGCGAGGAACACATCCACCGCCTGGCCGAGCACGCCGCTCACGGCGAACTGGCGGCCAAACCGGAACTGCTCGAACTGCTGGCTACCGTCAGCCTCGACTTTGCGGCCGCGCCGGCGGTTGGCGACACACTGGCCAATGCCACCCGGCAGATGCTGACCTACATGGATACCGAGGCGGTTTCCATCTTCCTGCTTGATGACTCCGGCGAGAAAATGACCTGCCTGGCCTGTGCTGGCCCCGTGTCGATCGAGGGGCTGACCATCGGCGCCACGCAAGGCATCGTCGGCCGGGCGGTCACCTCGAACAGCGTGCAGATGGTGCGCGATACTTCGGCCGACAGCGGTTTTTCCAACGCCGTCGATGCGCTGACCGGCTTCCAGACGCGATCCATCCTTTGCGCTCCGCTGAAGATCAAGTCGCGCATGCTTGGCGCGCTCGAGGTCATCAACAAGCGCTCCGGCGACGGCCTCTTCAGCAACAGCGACAAGCAGTTGCTGCAGGCACTGGCTGGCATGGTCTCGCTGGCCATCAGCAACGCCCGCATGACCGAGGCGCTGGTCGAGCAGGAGCGCATGCGGCGGGAGCTGGAACTGGCCCGCGAAATTCAGCGCGGCCTCCTGCCCAAGGCCGGCGATGCGGATTTCCCGGTGTGCGGCGTCAACTATCCGGCGATGGAAGTTTCCGGCGATTTCTTCGATTACTTTCCGCTCGCCGATGGCCGCATTGCCTGGGGGTTGGGCGACGTTTCCGGCAAGGGCATGAATGCGGCGATGTTGATGGCCAAGACCATCAGCCTGTTCCGCTGCCTGGGAAAACACGCGGGCAGCATGGCGGCGCTGATGAGCACGATCAACGAGGAAGTGGCCGAGACCGCCAGCCACGGCATGTTCGTGACCATGGTGGCCGGCACCTATGACCCGTTGACCGGCGACATCTGCCTGGCCAATGCGGGCCACCAGCCGCCGCTTTACCGCGACCTCGACGGTGCCTACCGCGAGATCGAGGCTGAATGCCCGCCGCTCGGCGTAATGTCCGGTGTGACCTATGTCGAGCAGTCGCTGCAGCTGG
>JAUPVD010000018.1 GCA_030917225.1 Pseudomonadota bacterium | reverse complement strand
GCTTGGAGATCACCGTTACGCTGTTGTCGGTGCCGATGCGCAGGAAGGCGTTCGGCTCAAAATTAACCGCCGTGTTGGCCACGCCCACGAGGCCTTCACCAGCCTTGCCAGGGCCGGCGGTGGGCAACTTTTCAGCAGCGAAGGCAGGCAGGCAAAAGCCCAGCGTCAGGCCGGCGCCGCCTTGCAGAAAGCGGCGACGGCCGAGGTCGGTGCTGACGTTCGAAATTTCCGGGTTCGTGTTCATCATCGCGCTCCTCAGGCCAAAGCCTTGGCGGCTTCGTGGATCGCCGCGCGGATGCGGACATAGGTCGCGCAGCGGCACAGGTTGCCGGACATGGCGTCGTCGATGTCGGCATCGCTCGGTTTGCGGTTGCTGGAGAGCAGCGCCACCGCGCTCATGATCTGGCCGGACTGGCAGTAGCCGCACTGCACGACATCCAGCTTGCGCCAGGCCTCCTGCACCGCCTTGCCTACTTTTCCGGAATCGACCGCCTCGATCGTGGTGATCTTGCGCCCGGCCGCCGCCGATACCGGCGTCACACAGGCGCGGGTCGGCGTGCCGTCCACATGCACCGTGCAAGCGCCGCACAGCGCCTGGCCGCAGCCGTATTTGGTGCCGGTGAGCTGCAGCGTATCGCGCAAAGCCCACAGCAGCGGGGTATCCGGCGCGACATCGAGCGCCACCGCCTTGCCATTCACGTTCAGTCGGATCATCTCTGTCTCCTGTTCAGGGTTGGCAAAAATAAAATAAGCGACGCCGGAGAAGCGCCGCAAGATGCATGCAGTGTGCGCGAGGCGATGCCGCGGCCGATAACCCAAAACTACGAACTTATTGCCTGATCCTCCAGAAATCGGCCAAGGAGGCTCGCCGCCCGGGAGCAAAAACGCTACCCTTCGGACATGGATAAAGAAGCTCTGACCCGGCCCCCGGAAAAAGATTCCGTCGCCATAGAAGGCGACATGGAAACCGACACGCTGGCCCGCCAGCGCGCCGAACTGGCGGCCATCATTGCCCGCCACTGCACGGCCGACGGCCCCTCGGAAACGCCCATCCCCGGCGTAACGCTGTTCCGCGGCTCGACCACGGCGGCATCAACTTGCAACGTCGTCCCCTCGGTGTTCGCGATCATGGCGCAGGGCGCCAAGCGCATCCAGGTCGGCGACGAGGCCTACGAGTACGATGCGCGCCACTACATGATTTCCTCGGTCGAGCTGCCGATGTCCTCGCGCATCACCTGCGCCTCGGGCAAGGAACCCTACCTCGGGCTGGCGATGGGCATCGACCCGCTCAAGCTGGCCGAGCTGACGGCAGCGCTGCCGCCCAGCCGCAGTGTGCTCCCGCTCGACCGCGGCATCGCCGTCGGCAGCCTTTCAACGGATATCCAGAACGCCGCACTGCGCCTCGCCCGCCTGCTCGACACGCCGCAGGACATCCCGGTGCTGGCGCCGATCATCGAAAAGGAACTGCTCTACCGCCTGCTCACCGGCCCGCTCGGCGCCCGCCTGCGCCAGGTGGTGGCCACCGGCAGCCACAGCCACCAGATCGCCCGCGCCATCGACTGGCTGCGCGGCAACCTCGACCAGACGGCAAGCATCGACCTCCTGGCCGACCTCACCAACATGAGCCGCTCGTCGCTGCACCACCATTTCAAGACGCTAACGGCGATGACCCCGGTGCAATACCAGAAGCAGCTACGCCTGCAGGAAGCACGGCGCCTGATGCTGCTCGAAGACCACGACGCCGCCACCGCCGCCCACCGCGTCGGCTACGAAAGTGCCTCGCAGTTCAGCCGGGAATACCGTCGGTTGTTTGGGAGGCCGCCGGCTAGTGATGTTGCGGAGATGAGACAGAACTGATAGCCCGTTTATCGGCCGAAACGGACTGTCAAGGTTCATGCTGATATCATCTGCTATCGGCCGGAAATGGCCATTACGGAATTTCCTCAATAGCGGACCTTCGGACTGCATGCAGGTGTCGGTATATTGGAGTTGTTATACGGACCCGACGGTATCAGCTTTGAGACAGGACGACGGATTCAGGGCAGAAACACCGTGTTCGAATATCAGTTCGCATACGGAACCAGCGGGGCCGTTTAATAGCTGTTAAGCGTCACGACCATGAGCGACGAATCTAAGGCTATTGAGGAAGTAGCGAAGACAACGGGCAAAGCAATCGACGCCAGTCGTGAACTGGGTGGGTTTCTGACCAAGTACGTTGGTGGTTCGCTGGAGCAAGCGATGGGTATTGTCGAAGACAAGCTCAAGTACCTGCGATGGGAGCGACAAATTCGCCTGACCGAACGCGCCAACGCCCTGCTTGCTGAAAGAGGACTAGCGCAGCCCAGCCGAAAAGTTCCATTACAAGTTGCGATTCCACTAATTCAGGCAGCTTCTCTCGAGGAAGATGACTGGCTTCAGGATCAATGGGCCGCACTCCTCGTAAATGCAGCTGATGCGGCATCTCATGTTGAAGTGCGGCGGGCCTTTATCAGCATCCTCGAAGACATGACTCCGTTAGATGCATTGCTACTCAAGAAGATCTACTCATCAACCGGGGTTCCTGACATGGAGGCAGAGATATGGACAACACATCTGCCCGACTACATCACCGAACAAAAGCCCGATCAGGAAGACTTTCGCCCGCCCAATCACGTAGAAATTTCTTTGGGCAATCTTGCGCGACTGGGGCTTATTACTACCGCTATGGCATGGGGCGGTTTTGCCATCTTTAGTTGCGTGCATAGAACCGTACTCGGGAGAGAATTTTTGAGGGCTATTGGGCATGGACATGGTGACGCTTAACCCCTCGTTCGAGGCGACCTGCGCAAAAAACCGCGCAGTCGCCTCAACTCCGCGTTCGGCGTCATGAAGCTCGTCATTGACAGCAATCAACTCCAAACAAATCGGCTCCATGAGTTCCTTGCTCAATCCCCGAATAATGCAGCAGTGCTTCCTGATTTCGCGGCGATGGAGGCATACAAAGGAGACTCACTTAAAACAATCTTCAAGTCTATGGCTGTCCTTTCGAACTTTCCCAATCAGGTCATCATTTTGAAAGGATCTACAAAGATTTCCCGACTGAGCGGCCGAGCTAAAGGGCTCCAACGGAGATTGATCGACGAAAGGCAGACCCGTGAATTTCCCGAGTACATCCGCGCGTTGCGCCAAGCCGAGGCAGGTAATTCAGACCTTCAAGCGCAGATCATGAGTCTAGGAAACTACGCGAACGAACACCTTGAAAAGATGCGTGGCGAAGCGATCAACATTCGTGGCGCCATCGAAGTATTGGGTAGTCGATATTCCAAGGAAGAGCGAGCCACGTTACGTGCACGAGAGACATACACACCGGAGCTAATCAACAAACTGGTTCGGGCGGTTCTGGAAATGGCGGGAATGATCTTCCGAGAATCTGATCATGTGAGAACGCTACCGACATACGCCGAGCTTCCAAATACGTTTATCTTTCGGGTCACGCTGGCCTGCTATCTGCTAGGACTTCGGCGGTTTACCAGCGGTGGTTTCGGGGAGTTAAATTCCGAGAAGCTTCGAAACGACTTTGTTGACATGATGTTCGTGGCCTACGGCACGTACTTCGATGGCCTGATGTCATCCGATAAGAACGTTAACTATATGTTTAGCGAAGTCAGCCTGTTACTTTCAACATTGTTTGACGCAAACATTCCTTCACTTGCCCGCAAAAGCAATGACGCCGAACCCATCAATCCGCAGGACGCTGCGCGATAAAGCCGCGTAGCGCCTGTGATTTTAGACGTTGGTGACAGGTAGGCGCCGCATACTGGGCATCCAGAGCAATCAGCTTAGCAGGCAGCTTCGGC
>JAUPVD010000213.1 GCA_030917225.1 Pseudomonadota bacterium | reverse complement strand
GGCACTTCGATGTAGTTGGCTAGCGAACCATCCTTGCGAAAGCGGATGTTTACCTTGTCCTTGCCCGGCCGGGGTTCGATGTGAATATCCGAGGCGCCCTGCTGATAGGCATCGACGATGATCTTGTTGACCAGCCGCACCAGTTCGTTGTCGGCGGCGGCACTGACCTCATCCGAGCCGATTTCGCCAGGTTCGCCTTCGTCGAGATCAGAGAGCAGGTCGCTCATTGACCCCATGTCGGAAAGCGCACCGTAGAACTGGTCGATCATCTTCTGGAACTCGCCGTCGGTGGTGACGCGATAGACGATCTTGCCCTTGGGGAAGATGTTGTTGACGATGCGCGAAGCCTTGATGCGCTCCGGGTCGGGCGCAACGACGACGATGCCCTCCGGGGTATCTTCAACCGGCAACCAGCTGTTGGACTCGACGTACTCGCGGCGCAGGTTCTTCAGGAGATCGAGCGGCTTGATGCGATCGGGCTTGAATGGCTCGTAGGGGACGCCGAAGAATTTCGACAAGGCCTGACCAATGGCCAACGGCTTGACCTGGAACTCCTTGATCAGTGTCGTTTCGAGCGAAACACCCTTGCGCCGCGCAGAGCGCTGGGCCAGATCGAGTTCGCCGGCAGAAATGATGGCACTGGCCACCAGTTCATCGTACTTGGTGCGTGTCGCCTGTGCCGGTTTCTGGCGCTGCGTGAACGCAACAGCCAGGGTCTGGCACAAGCTATGGGCGCCTTCTTCGGCCACGGCCGAAAACGGCATGTCCGCCTTGTTGTTGATCAGTTGCACGACCCCGAGCAGATCGCCGGATGGGGCATCGACAATCGGCGACACGAGCATCTGCTTGGAACGATAGCCGGTGCGCTTGTCGACTTCCTTGAGGAAGGCCATGCGCGGGCTATAGCGCTTGAGCTCGACATCGTCGTAGACGTCATGGATATTGACCGGGGTCTTGTTGGCGGCAACGTAGCCGGCAATGCTCTGGTCGGCGATCGGCAGGCGCAGATCCTTGAAGGAATTGAGGCCGGTCTTTACTTTGGAGACGATGCTCTGCTTGTCTTCGCCGAGGGCATAGATGGTCAGCCGGTCGGCATTGAAGAGCGTGCAGATGTCCTGCGACAGCTCAAGCATGATCTCGTCGGTGTTGGCCGTCGCGTGGATCTTGGTGGTGACGGCCTGCAGATCCTTGAAAAGGGCCAGGCGACTGTTCATGTCGCCGACACTGGCGTTCTCCTGCGGGGTGTTGGCGGGCATACGATTCCGATTCAGTGGTTGGTCACCTCCCGCAGGCCGCCTTCGAGCCACGAGGCGCGATAGCCATGCTGCGAGAGGATGAAGGCTGCCGCCGAACTGCGGCGGCCGCTCTGGCAATAGACGATGTATTCCTTGCTGGTGTCCAGGGGACCGATGGCATTGCGGATTTCGTTGAGCGGGATGTTGATGGCTCCGGGTAGCCGGTCATACTGGTACTCAGCGGGGAAGCGCACGTCGAGCCAGATGGCACCCTTGCTCACGCGCTGCTCCGCGTCGCTGTACGACGCCCGCTTGAGCAGGGGTTCGCGCAGCAACTCGATGAAATCCTGCTTGCCCAGGCGGAGCAGGACACCATTGGTGCGCATGGTGACCGTGGCGTTGCGCACGCTGCCGGCAACCAGCGCATCCTCGCCAAAGGCGTCGCCGCCCTTCAGTTCAGCCAGCGGCACATTGGCACCACCGACAAGGCGGCTGACTTCGCAGCGCCCGGATTCGATCAGGTAGTACCAGTCGCCTTCATCCCCTTCACGAAGAATGACCTCGCCAGCCTTGACCTTGATGCGCACGAAGCGCCGTAGCAGCGTATCGATATTGGCGATCGGCAGCTGCGACAGCGCACCGGCTGCCAGGCTTTCGAGGCGGAAGGCGCCGGACATCATGTTCCAGTCGGTGTGCACACCGACATCGGGATGCGTCTCTGGCGACGTCGTGGCCTGGGCTGCCAACTGATCCCAGGTCAGCATGATGTCGAGCAGATGGTCGTCGATGCGGATCAGCTCGACATCGGTGATCGCGCGCACCTGGGCGCGCTGCGCCAGATCGCGCGGCAAGGGCCAGAGGGCAGCATCGCAACTGCCAACAATGACTTCGATGGTGCCATCGGCAAAGCTCAATTTCAGCTCACCGGCCAGCAGGTAGACCGCCTGCCCTTCCAGGTCACGCAGTCGGAACGGATCAGCACTGCGCGGCACGCGCTCGGTCTGGCAGAAACTGGCAAGTTCCTGCAGCCGATCATCGGAGAGCGAACCAATTGGCTCGAAGCGGCGGAGAATTTCAGGGGTGACGGAGGTTGCCAGCGAAGTCGTCATGTCAGAACTCCAGCACCTGGTTGTTCTGCAACATGCGCGGGTTGAAATCGCCGATGCAGGTCTCAAGCTCGCCCATGGTCAGTTCGATCTGGCCCGGCTTGAGGTGAGTGATATGGATTTCACAGTCACGCTCGAGCTTGAGCAGTTCCGCCGCCAGCATGTCCGGGCAGAGGTGCTTGGAGATACGCGCCAGGCGTTCTTCGCGGTTGGAAAAGGCGCATTCGATGATCAGATGACGCAGATTGCCGATCTTGTTGACCACCGGCCAGAAGCGGTCGTTGATGGTGGTGTCGCCGGTAAAGACCAGGCTGCCCGCACCGGAATCGAGATGGTAGCCAACGGCCGGAACCGTATGCTCGGCCGGTATGGCGGTAACGGTCAGGCCATCGACCTTGATCTTCTGCCCGACCCGCAACGGAGAAAACTGCAGGAAGGGGGCTTCGACCGTCGGGATTTCGGTGAAATCCGGCCAGATCGCCCAGTTGAAGATGTGGTTCTTGAGAATCTGCAGGACAGCTTCGGTGGCGTGAACCACCATCGGCTTGTCGCGCATGTCGCCGACCGTATCGATCATCAGCGGCAGCGTAGCAATGTGGTCGAGATGCGTATGCGTCAGGAAGACATGATCGATCATCGCCATTTCCGCCAGCGAAAGATCGGCCACCCCGGTGCCGGCATCAATCAGCACACTATGATTGATGAGGATCGAGGTGGTACGAAGATGTCGCCCACCGATGCCACCGCTGCAACCGAGGATTTTTGCTTTCATCCGCTGGCTTCCATGCACTTACTTCGTGTCAAAGGTGGTGACGCCATCCCAGCCATC
>JAUPVD010000212.1 GCA_030917225.1 Pseudomonadota bacterium | reverse complement strand
GCCAGTGCTCCATCAGCGCCGCGATGAGCAGGCGGCCGATACGCCCGTTGCCGTCGAGGAAGGGGTGGATGGTTTCGAACTGCGCGTGCGCAAGGGCGATCCGCACCAGCGGCGGCAGCTTTGCGGCGGCCGGGCCGTGGATGAAATGCTCGAGGTCGGCGAGCAGTTTGGCAAGCTTGTTAGCCGGCGTCGGTACGAAGACAGCGTTGCCCGGGCGGGTGCCGCCGATCCAGTTTTGCGAACGGCGCAGTTCGCCGGGCTGTTTGCCTGATCCGCGTGCGCCGTCAAGCAGCAGGCGGTGTGCGTCGCACAGCAGACGCACGCTGATCGGCAGGCCGGCGGGGTTGCGCAGGTTGTCCTGCACGAAGCGGAAGGCGCTCAGGTAATTGGTGACTTCCTGGACATCGTCCGTGTTGCCGATGGCGAAACCGGCTTCCTCGTCAAAGAGATCAGTGAGCGTGGCCTGCGTGCCTTCGATCTGCGAGGTGAGCAGGGCTTCCTTGCGGATGGCGCCATAGAGCAGCCAGTCGACCGATGGCACGAGGCCGGATACGCCCGAGAGGCGCGCCAACGCTAGCTCGGCGGCGTGGTTCTGCGCGGCATACGCTTCTGCTGCCAGCGCCGGTTTGGTCGGCGGTAGCGCATGCGGCACGAACGCGCGGACAGATTCGCCGAGCGTGGTCGTGGTGAGGTAAGTGCCGGTGGTGCGCATGGGTTTCAAGGCATTCTTTAATTTGTCGGTTATGTATTAAAGCATTCTTTAATGTGATTTGGCAAAGTCAAGATTGCTTTAGCGCAGCCTCGCATTGAAATGCTCCGCAGCAGCGACACCTCCGCTTCTGGTGGCTATCCAAGGCGGGAAATACTTCGGCTTGCTTCATGAAGATGCAGGGCCAGAGCCTCTCTACATCGGTCGAATCTCGGCGATAGTCCAGCACAATTTGCGATCCTCTCGCGGAATTGTCCCGCGAGTTCTTCGGCCTGCCTCCACGTGCCGTTATCAACTTCTGGAATCACCCTGGCTGGCTGCAGGGTATCTCGAAGTGTTCCTGCGCCTGTCGGGCAGAAACCCATAGGCAGCATGTCGTAGGCCGGCGCGAGCGCGCAGGGTGCCCCGCTGTCGCTGATGAACGAAAGGTTGCCGGGGTGCATGTCGGTGTTGCCGATGAGTGCGCCAAAGGCGTAGAGCAGCGCTGCCTTCGCCGTAGCCTCCGGGCGAACGATCTTCGCTGCTGCAAGCTTGGCGACGATGCTTGGCCACGGTCTGGCTCCGGCACCCACGAATTCGGCATCCAGTGCGGCGAGCGAGAATACGCCGTGTCGCCCGGCTACACCTTCGCGGTCAAAACGCTCCACTTCGAGGAAACGCTGTGCGCCCACATCGATCAGGCGGGTGGTCACGGCGGGAATGCCTGAATCGCGCAGGGTTTCGAGCGCCAGGTGTTCCGCCAGCAATAGGTCGCGCCAGCGTTCAGTGATCGGGTTGTCGTCCGCGCTGGTGAATTTGACCAGCACATGGCGTGGCCCTTCGGGGGTTTCGGCATAGGCGGTGAACTTTGGTTGTTCGCCGCCAGCAGATGAACCGGGCAGCTCGCCACGTGCGGCTTCTTCAGCGAGGTGGTGGTAGGTGGCAGCCTTGTCAGCCATGGCGATTGGCGCGCTGGTATCGCTGAGGAACTGCTCGCGCGCCTGGTCGCCAAGCAGCAGGTTGCCGATGGCGTCGTGTCCATGCGCGAGCAGTGCGCGTAGCGCGTGTGTGTCGTTCCATTCAGAAAGCCGTTGCGGCAAGCCCAGTTGAGCGGCATGGCGCGTTGCATAGGCGCGGCCGAGAAAACCCTGTGGGCGCATGTCGAACAGCCACCATGGCAGACCTTCGCTGTGGTGCTGATATCCGTCCTCCTGTTGCATTACGAAGCCTTCTGGACGTACGGGGATCAGCGTGCCAAGCAGACTCAATTTTCCTTCGTCGCTGATGCGGTGTACGGGTATCTCGGGCAGGCCACGGGCCGGGTCGCGTAGTGCATATTGAATAGCGCGCCCGACACCGAGACGGAATGTTTCGGCGCCGAGATCGGTCAGTGCCCGTGAAACAGTTGGTTGGCTAATCCCAAGTTTTTCAGCGAGTTGCCGAGCTGTGGCTGGGCCACGACTGAGAAGAAAGCGAACGGCGTCGGTATGCTTGGCCATTAGTTGAATAGATAAATGAATAGAAAAATGAATAAAAACAAATCATAGACGAAAGTGGGGTCGAGTCAAGCACAGGGGTTGCGCAGGAACGGGAGGGAAAGGAGGGAGTGAGGCAGGTAATGCCCATTCCGGGGATCGCCATGCCCGGAATGGGTAGGTGGTCCCGGCCGTTGTGCCTGTGGGGGGGCTTGAGTGGCGGCTGGGCTCGGCGGCGAGTTGATTAGAGCGCGGTAATCACTGTTTCCGCCCCCAACCGAGACTTCGGCAACTTCGCATTGAAATCCTCCGCGCTGCGATAACCCAGCGCGACCATCACGACGCTCTTCAGCCCCTTTTCATTCAACGCCAGTTCCTGGTCCAGCGCCTGCGGGTCGAAGCCCTCGATCGGCGTGGCGTCGATGCCTAGCGTGGCGGCGCCGAGCAGGATGGTGCCGAGCGCGAGGTAGACCTGCTTCTGCGTCCAGGCCTGCATCTCCTTGCCTTCCGGCGTCGGGAAACGGCCGTCCTTCTCCTCCTGCGCGAGCAGGGTGGAGAGGTGGGCGTCGTCCACGCTCGTGCGGGCGCATAGCGCGACCACGTGTGAGGCGTTTTTCACCTTGGGCAGGTTGGCGGCGTAGGGCGAGCCCTCCGGGGTGGCCTTGGCGAAGCGCGCCTTGCCGGCGTCAGTGTTCAAGGGCGCCTGCCAAACGCCCCGTCGAAGATGTACTCTAGCGCGGGATTCACACCGCGCAGGCCATCGACCACGGCCTTCGCCCAGTCGAAGTAGGCCTGCTTGCGCTCAAGCGGCCATTTGGTGGGCGGCGAGGTGGTGATGTCGCGCAGGTTGCAGATCTTGTCGGCAAGCTTCACGAGCTTCGCCTCGCGGCTGATGTGCGGCGCGTGCTCCACCTGCAGGCGCTTGCGCTCAGCTTTCTCCAGCAGCTTGTCGTCGGTGACTTCGAGCACGATGGTAGTGATGGCATTGCCGAAGTGCTGGCGCAGTTCGTCCGCGGTGGTTTCGGTGTCCTCGATCGTGTCGTGCAGGATGGCGGCGATGAGCACGGCTTCCTCGCTTAAGTTGCCCTCGTTAGCCAACACGTTGGCCAGCGCAATGGGGTGGTTGATATAGGGCGAGGCTTCGGCATCCTTGCGCCGCTGGTTGCGATGCTTGTCGGCGGCAAACGCGATGGCCTTGATCAGCGGGTTCATGGTGGTCTCCCTTTCCGTTGTTCGCAGGGTCTTCGTGCAAAGCATCGCACCATTCCAGCTTATTGGGGTGAGCCTGCCGGAAATGCGAACAACCGGCGCCGGAATGAAAGAAGCCCGGGCTTTCGTCCGGGCTTCCTTGTTTGGTACGGCGGATACTGCAGTTGATCAGCCGCAGGTCCCTACAGCTCCGCAGGCGGTACAGAAGTCACAGCCATCCTTGCGGATCACCGTGGTGTTGCCGCACTCACCGCACAGCTTGCCCTGCGTCGGGCGAACGCTGTTGGAGGTTTCTTCCGGCGCTTCCAGAATGCCCATCTGCTGCACCGGGAAGCCGTTCTCGTCGAGGATGCCGAGCATGGCGTAGCGGTGGATGACGAGGTGGGCCATGTAGGCAACCGTCGACGGGTAGTTGGCCTGCTTGCGGGTACCGGGCATGAAGGCCATGAAGTCGCCCAGCGGCTCCGGGTAGTCCAGCAGCTTGCGGAGCTTCATGCCGATCCAGGCCGGGTCGACCACGCGCATGTCGAGCGACAGGAGCTTGGTCAGGCCGTCCAGTGCGCGCGGGTAGTTGCCCGAGAGCCAGACCGAGTACGGGCGGGTAACGCCGTCCGGCAGGGTGATTTCCTTGAGGCCGAGCACGAAGTCTTCGCCGGTGGCCGGGTTGAAGATGTCCACCGTCCAGGAGAGCGTGCCGTCGGTGCCGGTCTTCGGTTCCTTCAGGCTGAACAGCGCGTCGAGCACCGGCGTCGGGCCTTCCTGCTTGAAGCCGCCGATCTGTTCGACACGGTGGTGGATCAGCTGGGCCATGGCAGCGACCACGCCCGGCATCTGCTTGTGCTCGCCGTGCGGCGGGAAGGCCATGACGAAGCCTTCGCCCTCCGGTGTCTTGGCCAGCGACTCGAGCTTGAGTTCGAGCCAGGCGCGGTCGTTGGCGCGCATGTCCATCGACAGCGTCTTGGCAACAGCGCCGAGGCCGCGTGGCTGGGCCGGGCCGTTGACCCACACTTCGAACGGCCAGTTGGCGCCTTCCTGTTCTACATGGCCAACGAAGAGGGCGAACTTGCCCTGCGGGTGGTCGATCATGTAAGTCCAGGCCAGGTTGCCTTCCGGCAGGCTCGGGCGGCCGGGCCAGCGCAGGCTGGAGAGCACCGGGGCCGGCAGGTTCTGGATGCGCAGGCGGCGGTTGGCATCGCCGGTAACGAAGTCCTGCGGGGCCTTGGCGGCTTCCTGCGCTTCGGTCTTGGTCGGCTCGACAGAGAGTACGGAACCGAGCACGCTGTTCGGGCGGTAGGTGGCCAGACCCTTGAGGCCCGATTTCCAGGCCGTCATGTAGAGATCCTGGAATTCCTCGTAGGGGTAGTCGGCCGGTACG
>JAUPVD010000211.1 GCA_030917225.1 Pseudomonadota bacterium | reverse complement strand
GGCTCCAAGGTTGTGGATGGTGCGCACTAATCGGGTATGATCGTCTCCGCCGAGCTTCCTTGGCGGTAGCGGCAAACCGAAACCCCGCCGGCCTAACCGGCGGGGTTTTTCTTTCATGACATTTTTTCGTGCAGATAATTTTTTTCCGCACGGTATGGCAGGAGTTTCTGGATGAATATCAGTGTGGCGATGACCTGGATTCTGTTTCTCGCCCTGTTCCCGATTGCGTTCTATTGGCTGCGGCGAGCCTGGCGCATCATCGTCAAGCGCGATTTTTCGGAAGTGGCCTTGAAGGGCGGATTGCCGCCCCCCAATGCCGCGAAGTACGCGCCCTACACCGCTGCGCTCAATCTGATCGCCGGTTTGATCATCGTTGCCACGATCCTGCTGGTGGTGACCGCGACCGCCGATTACGATACCTGGAGTGCGATTGCCGGCTCGACGATCTGGATGAAGTTCATTTTTGATTTTATTATTAGCCGAACCGCACAGCCGATCTGGGGCGACAAGGCAAAGAAAAGCTAGCAGGATGAAGCGGCGCTGCAAATAACAAGAACATGGCGGCGCTCAGCAAGTACGGACAACTGACCGGAGGAGACCGACAGTGAGTGCAGTTTTTGCCAAGACGCCGAAGGGCGCTGAAGAAATGACGACGCGCAGCGCCGGCCTGACGCCGCGCGTGCGCCGGGTGCTGATCATGATCGACGGCAAGCGTACTGTCGACGAGTTGCGGGGCATGGCCCTGGCCGATGACCTGAGCCATACGCTCGGTGAGCTGGAAGAAGGCGGCTTCATCGCCCTGGTGCAGCAGGCGGAAGCGCCCCCACCGGCGGCCGATGGTGGCCTGCCGGGCATCACCACCTTCCGCGAGGTGCCGGCTGAGCCGAATGCCAAGGAACTCGACATGGCGCGGAATTTCATCATGAATACGCTGAAAACCTTCTGCGGGCCGGCAACGCATCTTTCGATCATCGAGGCTGCATTTGCCGCCAAGACCCACGAGCAAATGCGCGAACAGTTCGCGCCGTGGTACAACGCCATCGTTGAAACGCGCACCGGCCGCCGTCGTGCCGAAGAGTTACGCGAGCAGTTGCTGAAGGTGATTTGACCCCCGTCTGACCGCCCCGCTGCGCCAGATACTGCTTCTCGGGCCTTCCCCTGGGGCGGGCAAGCCGGTAACCTTGCGCCCGGTACAGTGAGGGAGGCGCCATGCGTCTGTTGCTGATTGAAGATGATAGTGCGCTTGCCGATGGCGTCATGCGCGCACTGCGCCTGGCGGGGTACACCATCGAATGTGCACCCGACGGGCGCTATGCCGACACCTGGCTCAGCGAACGCGAATACGATCTGGTGATCCTCGACCTCGGCCTGCCCGGTCTTGAGGGTAGCGAAGTCTTGCGGCGCTTGCGTTCCCGTCGGCAAAGCATGCCAGTGATCGTGGTCTCGGCACGGGAACTTCTGGAAGAGCGCATTCGTCTGCTCGATCTTGGCGCGGATGATTATCTGGTCAAGCCGGTGGCAACTGCGGAACTGGAGGCGCGTATCCGTGCCCTGCTGCGGCGTGGCCCTGCAAAATTGGACGGGTTGTTGCGTATCGGTGAACTCAGTCTGGATTTGACCGGCCGCCTGGCCTGGATCGGCGAACAGGCACTCGACCTGACGGCGCGTGAGTGGTCGGCGCTTGAGTTTCTGGCTACCCGCGCCAATCGCATCGTCAGCAAGGACCTGGTGCTGCAGACCCTCTATAGTTGGGATACGCAGATTACGCCCAATGCAATCGAAAAAATCATTTCCCGTCTGCGCCTGAAACTGGAACCAGCCGGTGTCGTTGTGCGTACCGTGCGCGGTATGGGTTACTACCTTGAACAGCCAAAATCTGCGGGCGTCCAAAAACCTTCGTCCCGGTAGCCTGCGCCAGCGACTGCTCACCTGGCTGCTGCCGGGGGTGGCGGTCTTGCTGCTGGCGAGTGGTGTCGGTTCCTATTATGTGGCCTCCAACAATGCAACCCAGGCCTATGACCGCTCGTTACTGAATCTGGCCCTGGCTTTGGCCAATCAGGCGCAGTTCAAGGATGGTGAAGTGCGCTTCGACCTGCAACCGCAGGCACGCCAGATACTGCTGACCGACAAGTTCGACGAAATTCGCTACGCCGTTTACGGCCCCCGCGGCCGCTTGCTTTCCGGGGATGAGGGCCTGTTTCCAGGCGGTGACCTGGCAGCAGACAAGTTTGAGGATGGCCACCTCTTCTTCGACGGCCATGGCCTCAAGGGGCGTCCAGTGCGCGGCGTGATCCTGCTGGCGCCAGTCGAGTCTGCTGAAATCACCGTCGTCATCACCGAGACACTGACCAAACGTGAAATGCAGGTCGGAGATATTCTGCTCAGCGTCCTCGTTCCGGAACTGCTGCTCTTTGCCGCGACCATTGCCCTGGTGCTGCGTGGCGTCGATGCCGGCCTGCGTCCGCTGGAGGGGTTGCGCATCCGCCTCGGACGACGCACCCCCGTCGAACTTAAACCCTTGGGCGTCGATGGCGTACCGTTTGAACTTCGTCCGCTGGTGCGCGAAATCGACCAGTTGCTCGGTCGTCTTGGTACCGCGCTTGGGGCGCAGCGCCATTTTGTCTCGGATGCGGCCCATCAGCTGCGCACCCCGATTGCTGCACTGCTTGCCCAGTTGGAATCGACGATGCTGGAGTCAGGCGACCCCCGTCTTGAACAGTTGCGAGAGTCGGTGCAACGGCTGGTGCGCCTGGTTAACCAGTTGCTGGCGCTGGCTCGCGCTGAGCCAGGTTCCATGCCTGCGCAGCAGCTGGACCTGCGCACACTGATCGAAGGTGAGGCAGATGCCTGGTTGCAAATGGCGCTGGCCCGTGACATCGATCTTGGCTTTGAGCTTGTATCGGCGCCGGCTCAGGGAATCGCGTTGCTGCTGGCGGAACTGCTCGGCAATCTCGTTGACAATGCCATTCGGTACACGCCACGCGGTGGCCGGGTGACGGTTCGCTGTGGTAGCGAGGCGGGGGGCAGCTTTGTTGCCGTGGATGACAATGGTCCGGGCGTGCCGCCAGAACTGCGCGAGCGAATTTTTGAGCGACTTTTTCGCGGCGATACGGGATCGGCCGGAGGCAGCGGACTTGGGCTGGCCATCGTTCGCCAGATTGCCGCGCAGCAGGGGGCGAGCATTCAGGTCGGCGAATCTGTGGATGGTGGGGCGTCCTTCGTGGTGTTTTTTGCCGCCCCACCCGAAATTTGACGCTTTTCTTGTTGGTTGTCAGTTTGCGGTCAGGGAATTTGGCTGAATAAAGTTTTCTGACTGTTTTGTTGGTCATCATTAAGTCGATGATTGCAAAATGATTTGTGGTTATTTTTGTTGTGTTCCTGGAGCCTGCTTGACGTAAGTGCTCCGTCAGACCGCCTGTCTAGAATGTCCTCCGTACTCTGCCTCAGAGTCGATAGTTTTAATAACGGAGGAGCACTCAATGTCACAACAAGTGAGCGACAACATCGCGAATGACCCGCGATTCTTGAAGTTCGTTGCCAAGCGCAATGCGTACGGCGCCATCATGACCATCCTCGGCGCGGTAGCCTACTACGGCTTCATTCTCGCCGTGGCCTTCAACCCGGCCTTCATGGCTACCAAGATGGGCCCGGGCTGGACGATGAGCATCGGCGTGCCGATCGGCGTCGGCGTCATCGTCTTCACCATCATCCTGACCTGGGTCTATGTTCGCCGTGCCAACGGCGAGTTCGACACGGAAGCGGCCGAAATCCTTCACCTGGCGAACAAATAATATGAACATCAAACACATTATTGCGGCCGTTATGGCCCTCGTCGTCGCCGGTGGTGCCATTGCTGCCGGTGCCGACCTCGGTCAGGCAACCAAGCAGGCCACCAACTGGACGGCCATCGTCATGTTCGGCCTCTTCGTCGGCGGCACCCTCTGGATCACCAAGTGGGCGGCTTCCAAGACCAAGACGGCGGCTGACTTCTACAACGCCGGCGGCGGTATCACCGGTTTCCAGAACGGCCTGGCGATCGCCGGCGACTACATGTCGGCCGCGTCCTTCCTGGGTATTTCCGGTCTGGTGTTCGCCAACGGCTTCGACGGCCTGATCTTCTCGATCGGCTGGCTGGTCGGCTGGCCGGTCATCACCTTCCTGATGGCAGAGCGCCTGCGTAACCTCGGCAAGTTCACCTTCGCCGACGTGGCCGCTTATCGCTTCGCCCAGACCCCGGTCCGCATCTTCGCGGCCTGCGGCTCGCTGGTCGTTGTGGCCTTCTACATGATCGCCCAGATGGTCGGTGCCGGTCAGCTCATCAAGGTGCTCTTCGGCCTCGACTACATGTACGCTGAAATCCTGGTCGGCTCGATCATGATGATGTACGTGCTCTTCGGCGGCATGACCGCAACGACCTGGGTGCAGATCATCAAGGCCTGCATGCTGCTCGCTGGTGCCACCTTTATGGCCGTCAGCGTGCTGCTGCAGTTCGGCTTCTCGCCGGAAGCGCTGTTCACCAAGGCCGTTGAAATCCACGCCAAGAAGGACGCCATCATGGGCCCGGGCGCGCTGATCAAGGACCCGATCTCGGCGATCTCCGTCGGTATGGCCCTGATGTTCGGTACCGCTGGTCTGCCGCACATCCTGATGCGCTTCTTCACCGTTCCGAACGCCAAGGAAGCCCGCAAGTCGGTCGCCTGGGCGACCACCTGGATCGGCTACTTCTACATCCTGACCTTCATCATCGGCTTCGGCGCCATCGTCAACCTGATCGCCGATCCGGCGGCCTTCTACGTCGATGGCGAACTCGCCAAGGGTCTGAAGGGCGGCGGCAACATGGCGGCCGTGCACCTCTCGAAGGCGGTCGGTGGCGACCTCTTCCTCGGCTTCATCTCCGCCGTGGCCTTCGCGACCATCCTCGCCGTCGTTGCCGGCCTGACGCTGTCGGGTGCTTCCGCGGTGTCGCACGACCTCTACGCTTCCGTCTGGCGTCACGGCAACGTCGATTCCGCGACGGAACTGCGCGTTTCCAAGATCACCACGGTGTGCCTCGGCATCCTGGCGGTCGTTCTCGGCATCGCCTTCGAGAAGGAGAACGTCGCCTACATGGTCATGCTGGCCTTCGTCATCGCCTGCTCGGGCAACTTCCCGGTGCTCCTCATGTCGGTCCTGTGGAAGAACTGCACGACCCGCGGCGTCGTTGTCGGCGGCACCGTCGGCCTGTTGCTGGCGGTGGTCCTGACCATCGGCTCCGCGAGCGTCTGGGAAGCCGTGATGAAGAACCCGAAGGGTTCCGCCTGGTTCCCGTACAACTCGGCCGCCATCTTCTCGATGACCGCCGCGTTCTTCACGATCTGGCTGGTGTCCATCCTGGACAATTCGGCACAGGCCAAGAAGGAGCGCGCCCTGTTCCCGGCGCAGAAGCTGCGCTCGGAAACCGGTCTCGGCG
>JAUPVD010000210.1 GCA_030917225.1 Pseudomonadota bacterium | reverse complement strand
GGTGCCGGGCTCGCAAGCGCGGGTCCGACAAAACAGCACCCAAGGTCTCGCCCAGCACCATCACGATACCCAGCAACGGCAATACCAGCACCAGGCCAGCCACGCCAGCCACCGCACCGCCGGCAAAAATCATCAGTACGGTCAGCAGCGGGTGCATCTTCAGACTCTTGCCGATGGTCATCGGCATGAAGAAAAAGTCGTCAAGCAAGCGTACGGCGATGAACAGGACAATTGCCGCATAGGCCACGGAAGGGTTTCCCGGATAGTCAGTCGCTGCAACCAGAACAACCAGCAGGCAGCCCCCGATCGAACCGACATAGGGTATCCAGGCCAGGATCGCGGTCAGCACCCCCAGCAGCAACGGCGACGAGACACCGATGAATGACAGCCCCGCAGCAAGGCATAGCGCATCGAGTACGGTCAGTTTGATCAGTCCCTGAAAATAGCTGCGTGCCGTGTGGTCCAACTGGTCGAGGAGGAACAGGGTTCGCTCAAAGAAGGCGTTGGGTACTGCCCGGCTCAGAAAGCGCTTGAAACGCCATCCATCACGCAGCATGAAGAAGGCCAGAAAAGGGATCAGCAGCAACGAAGGAAACCAGACAGCAACCATCATTGCAGCACTGGCCATATAGCGGCTGGCAAAATGTTCGTTGAAGTCGTTTACATGCGCCATGATGTCTTGCGCTAAATGTGCCCGCGCCGCGAACGAGAAAGTTGCTTCCATCCAGTTCAGCGTATCGCCCAGAAACCGCATGCCGCCCTCGAGATAGCGACCACCGCCCGCCTGCAGCATGGACATGTGCGTACTCAGCCAGGGCATGCTGAAGAGCGCGAGGAGGCCGAGCACCAGGAGGAGTGCCAGGGTCACGAAAATCGCTGCGGCATCATGCGACACGCCAGCAAGGACCAGGCGCTGCTTCAATGGCAGCACCAGGTAGTAGGCAATCAGCGCAAACAGGAACGGGATGACCAGCCAGAGAACCTTCTGGAACAGCACCAGCAACAGGCAGGTTGTCGCAAGAACGGCCAGCAGGACCAGCGGACCAGGATGATAGCGACGGGAGATCACTTGATCGTGCCGGAGAACTGGCTGGCCATCTGCCGGATGATCCCCGCATAGTACTTGGCCAACTGGAAGGAAATCTTGGTCGCGATGACGGCGTGCGAGCGCATCAGGTTCTCGAAATCACCGCGGAACATCACGCCGAGCTCGCAATCGGCCACAGCCCTGGCCTGCGCGGAACGCGGGCCGCCGTCGATCAATGCCAACTCGCCAAAAATGCGCCCACGTTCGGCATACGCTATCGGCGATTCTGTCTGCCCCTGGTGGCAGATCATCACCTTTCCGGAAAAGACGGCATAGATTGCCTGCCCCTCCTCGCCCTCATCAAAGATGATCTCGCCAGCCAGCACCCGACGCGGATGAACAAGCGCGCTGACAATCTTCTGCTCACGCGGCGACAGGGTGGAAAAGAGAGGCACCGCCGCTAGCTGCTGCTGCAGGTCAGTCGGTTTGGAAGCGTTGAAGAGTCGGAACACGGGGGTTATCTGCCAGTCTGCCTGTAGGAACCAGCGCCCGATTCTAAGGCAAACGCAATGACGACGCCATCACCAGGACGTGTTCGCAGAGGATTCGTGGAAATTCGCGGTGGATGGAGGGCAGACCGCCAACCACCGCTACTGCGCTAGCGCGCAGCAATCACGCCGCAGGCTACCCGGGCGCCGGAATTGCCGGTCGGCTGGGTCTTGAAGTCATCCGGTGCCGCATGAACGATGACACCGCGGCCAACGATGTTGGCGGCACCGTCGCCAATCGTCAGGCCCGGCAAGCTAGCCGTCAGGCTTGCGTTGCCCGAGGCATCAGCCATCAGCTGCGGCATGTCGCCGGCGTGGTGATCGGCGTGGTCAGGATGTCCATGCGCTTTGCCCCCCGGATTGAAATGGCCGCCGGCGCTAGTGGCATCCGGGGCGCTGCAATCTCCCTTGTCGTGAATATGAAAGCCATGAGCGCCAGGCTTCAGCCCCGAAACGCTCGCATTGACCAGAACGTTGCTGCCTTCCTGCTTGAACGATACCGTGCCGCTGGCGGTATTTCCCTGTGTCGGTTTCAGCACCGCTTCGGCCGAGCCATAGCCAGAACCGCCGCCGGCACATGCAGAAAGTCCGACGATCATCGGCAGCACAGCAATTTTCAGGAACTTTTTCATCTTTTGATCCTCCTCAGGGGTAATGGACTACGCTTCGTTATAATCGCCACGATACAACTATCGGCAATCCGTCCTGCCGAGACACCCTTTCCGACGATTGGTTCCATGCGAAATGAATCACTGAACCCGGAGTTTGCCGATTCGATACCCGACGCACTGATCGGCTTCAAGCCGACCAGCACGCCGGAAACGTCGCGCCATGCGGATGGAACGCTGATCGACAAATACGGGCGGCACATCACCTACATCCGCCTGTCGATCACCGACCGCTGCGATTTCCGCTGCACCTACTGCATGGCCGAGGACATGGTCTTTCTGCCGCGCGAGCAGGTTTTGTCGCTCGAAGAATGCCTGCGGGTAGTTCGCACCTTTGTCGGCATGGGCGTCACCAAGGTCCGCATCACCGGCGGCGAGCCGCTGATGCGCCGCAACGCGCTGTGGCTGCTGGAAAAGATCGCCGCACTCCAAGGGCTGAAGGAACTGGTCCTGACCACCAACGGCTCACAGCTTGACCGTTACGCTGTTCCACTCAGGAATGCCGGGGTCAAGCGCATCAACATCAGCCTCGACACGCTCAACCCGGAACGCTTCAAGGCCATCACCCGCATCGGTGACCTCGACAAGGTGCTGCGCGGCATCGACGCCGCGCGGGCAGCCGGTTTTGCTCATACCAAACTCAATGTGGTCATGATGCGCGGCGTCAATGACGACGAATTCGTCGATCTCGTGCGCTATGCCGTGGCCAACGACCTGAATATCTCGTTCATCGAGGAAATGCCGCTTGGCGATGTCGGCCACGGACGCGG